>JBLMZJ010000096.1:0-8221 GCA_050258735.1 Deltaproteobacteria bacterium
AGTTCAGTCCGGTCCCAGCATCCGGAGATGGCTGAAACGGTCGAGACCAGCAGAAGAATTATCAATATACGACGAGCCATTTAATTACCCTCCCCCGTTTTTTCACGTGACAGTGGGGATGGTTTAAGGCCGGGAGCTTGACGCCTAATATTGGCTTTACTTGTTTCGACGGGGCGTTTATCCATAGCCCACCAGGGAGCCCTGTATAGTACATCTTTGAGATCCGAAAAATGCAGCGGAGCAATGGATGATGTGTAGGGTACTCCAAAAGAGCGCAGACTGGCCATGTGGATATTGATAAATATTAACCCGATCATTACTCCAAACAAACCCAGGAATCCAGCCAGGAGCATCAGGGGAAACCGCAGCAAACGGATGGTAACGCCCATGTTGTAAGATGGAAAGGCAAACGAAGCAATACCGGTAAATGCAACGATGATGACCATCATAGGCGAGACAAAGCCGGCCTGGACCGCGGCCTGGCCGATGACCAGAGCGCCGACTATACTTACCGCCTGTCCGATGGAACGAGGCAAACGTATGCCGGCTTCCCGCAATATTTCGAAAGTCAGTTCCATCAAAAAGGCTTCCACCAAGGTTGGAAAGGGCAGTCCCTGGCGATAGGCGGTTATACTGAGCAAAAGCCGCGTGGGTATGGTCTCAGAATGGAATGTGGTGATGGCAATATACAGAGAAGGAAGCAGCAGCGATATGATAAAAGAAAATATCCTTATCCAACGAACCGCAGTTCCCAGAAAATAGCGTTCATAGTAGTCTTCTGGAGATGTTAAAAAAGTAGCCAACTCGGCCGGCACAATCAGGGCAAAAGGAGTACCGTCGGTTAATATACCTACCCTTCCCTGCAGAAGTCCAGCCGACAGGCGATCCGGCCGCTCAGTATGAACTACCTGGGGAAAAGGTGAACGAGGGTTGTCCTCAATATACTCCTCCAGGTAGCCAGACTCCAAAACTCCATCAATATCGATGCGCTCTAACCGTTGCTTTACTTCGTTAACTATACTGGGAGAAGCCACACCCTTGATATAGGTAATACAGATATCGGTGGCGGTTATCCTACCCAGATTCAGATAATCAAATACCAGATTAGGGCTTTTAATGTGTCGGCGGATCAAGGGAATATTTGAGGTAAGAGTCTCGGCAAAACCCTCCCGGGGGCCCCTGACCAGTATTTCGTCCTCGGGCTGCTCAATACTTCGTTCTCGATGAAGTCTTATATCAATTACAAAAGCCTCTGGCAGTCCTTCGATCAGGATGACGACTCCGCCCGATAAAACAACAGATACTACATCGCCCAATTTCTCGATTTCCTTTACATTGGAAACCGCCAAAGCTGAGTCCATCATAATGTTTCGGAGTTTATGGCCGGGAATGCTTATTTCATTATTGAGACTATCGAACATGAGAGGTTTTATGATGTTATTGTTTAACATGGCTTTGTCGACCATGTTCTCGATATATATAATACAGGCTCGGGTATCAGGGGAAGCCCCTAAACGAAAGCTCCGAAAGATTATATCCTGATTTTGTTTAAAAACTGCATGCAAATTTTCTATATTTATATCCAAATCAGCGGACACAACTATCTCCGCTAATTGTTCTGGAGGAATATTCTGCTCGACAGGGTTTGGGGATTTTTTACGGGAAGCAAAGCTTTTCCCCTTAACAACATGCTTTTTGAACCATACCATTCGTAACTCCCCTTAAAGAAGGTGTTACTTAGTTTCCTGGTTTTCACTTTTTTTATACCAGTTAAGAAGGGAATTTGGAATTTCCTTAGGACGACTAAAGATTAATAATGATAAGGCTAGGCATGCTCCAGGGTTTGTCCCATTTCTGCCTGCCCTACATATTCTTCCATCATCAGGTCACTCAGCAGCAACGAAAGAATAGCCTCAGCTCCCTGATTAAGGTTTATGCCATCTTTGGTGAGACCGTCAAAACACCCCCCGGTTTGTTCATTATATAGAAGCAAGCCGTGATAGTTGCTGCCGTAATACCAGTCATATGCCGTAAAAGCCAGGTCGAGGTAGTGCTTATTGCCCAACAATTGATAGGCTTCCAGGAGAACGCTGATGATCGAAGCGGCATCGACCGGCTGCTGGTCAAAAAGTGCGATCTCGCCGCCGCGCTGGTACCAGCCTTCGTTGCCAACGATATTAAGGTAACCTGCCCGAAAGATTACCTCATTCAGGAAAGCTAACGTTTCCATACCGATAGCCATTGCGGATTTGTCCCCGCTGACTCCGGCGAAGGCAAGCAAGGCCTGAGGGAGTATGCCATTGCAGTAAGTAAGGTAATCCTCGAACCACATCCAGTGCCGGTCGTGTTTTAACCGGTAAAGCTTGGTCAATTCATCGCTGAGGTGTTCAGCCAGCGTTTTGTAGGAAGAAGGCCAGGCTTGTAGCTGGTATCTGCACAAGGCCAACAGAGAATAAGCGATAGCCCGGGGCGAACTAAAGCTAAGGACCCGCGGGAGGTTGCGCTTAAACATGTCCTGACAGAGTTCGCGGATGCCTTCAGATTGACTATTAAAACCTGTTGCGCAGGCCAGCAGGGCTCGGCCGATGCTGTCCTCGGAATCATAGGTTGAGTAATAGGTCCGATTTACCAGCAGGTTACACCAGTTGCCGTTTTTATCCTGGGCCTTGAAAAGATAAGCCGCATATACTGCGGCCAGTTCTTGCATATCCTCATTATCGGCGGTAAGCATCAGGGCCCTGGCATTGTCGTCCAGGGTATAACCGCTGCCAGTATCGGGAACATCCAGATGCGAGAACTGCATCATGCCGTTCTCATCTGTCATCCTGATCAGATGTCTATAATCGTGCATAATTGACCTGGTTTTCCTCCCGGATGTAGTGGTCGTCCAAGATCATCCTGAATAACTCGGTATATTGTCTGCCGACCGAGGGCCAGCACCATTCTGTACCGAGATCCAGGGCCCGCTGCTGCAAACCGGTTTTCAGAACAGGATCATCCAGGATCTGGTTGACCAGCCTGGCCAGTTCCTCAGGGTTGGGTTCGTTAGCCAGCAGTCCCCGTCCGCCGGCCAGGACTTCCTGGGCGTATGCATAAGAAGTGGAAACGATAGCCCGGCCACAGCCCATCGCAAAGGCCATGGTACCGCTGACTGCCTGATCCCGGTTGGGATAAGGGCTTAGATAGATATCGGTCATATATAGGTACTCGCCTAATTCATCATCAGAAAGATACTTGTTGATAAATACCACGTTGTCTTGAAGTTCCAGCTCTGTAACCAAATCTTCAAGCATATCACGGTATTTCTCTCCCTCGCTCTTCTGCAGCATGGGATGGGTCTGTCCCAGGATCAAGTAGGTGACCTGTGGGTGCTGATCGACTATCCGAGTCAAGGCTTTGATGCCTAGTTCCAACCCCTTGCCAGGGCCGATCAAACCAAAGGTGCTGATTATGTCCCTGCCCTGCAGACCATGTTTTTCTTTGAGTATGCCCTGCTGATGTACCTTAAACTGGGGAACGCCATGAGCTATGATCTTTACCAGCTCAGATGGTGATTCGTAAAGGTTGGTAAGCAAATCTGCCGACTTTCTGGTCATGCATACAATACCAGCTGCCCGGTGGCATAATTGGTTAAGTATATCCTTCTGATGTTTTTCCGGATGGGGAAGGACAGTATGCGTTACTAAAACATAAGGTTTATGAAGCCTTTTTACCATTTCCAGGATCAATTCGCCGTCGCGGCCTCCGTAAATGCCATATTCATGTTGGATGATCAACAATTCGATATTACGATGGCTGTTGATATAGTTGGCAGCCTTAATATAATCTTGTTTTAGATTTTGTTTCAGGTTGAAAATGACCTCACGGGGATAACGATACTCATAATTATCATCAGATACGGCCATAATTTTTACCTTATTATCATTCTGAGTCAGGCTATTGTATAAATCCATAGAAAAAGTAGCGATCCCGCACTGTTTGGGAGGGAAAGTTCCCAGGTTCAATATTGTCATTAACTCACTCCTTATTGGCACCACCATCTATGAAACTCGTATCCCACAGCATACCAGCTCTGCTATAAATGTTTGAGGCTTCATACTTCAATTATTATCTTCTCTTGATATGCCTGGTTTTATACCTGCACCAGGATTTCCTCATGCCATATATGGCTCTTTAAGCCGATTTCCTGCAAATAGGTAAAGAGTTTCTCCTTAATATCTTCCAGAATATCCGGGGTGGCACCTTCACAGCGGACGATCAGTTCAGGACCCGTATTGGACGCACGGACCAGACCCCAGCCGCCGGGAAAAAGGACGCGGGCACCGTCAATATCTATTATGGGGTAGAGTTTCCCAAAATGTTCCCTGACCTGTTCCACCACCTCGAACTTCTGCTCATCTGCGCAGGCGATACGCAGTTCCGGGGTAGAGTAGTATTGGGAGACATCAGACAATAAATCGGAGAGACTCCGGGTTGTTTGGGAAAGCAGTCTGAGCAGACGTGCGCTGGCATAGACAGCATCATCAAAGCCATAATATTCATCAGCAAAAAACATATGCCCTGACATCTCGCCGGTAAATACTGCTCCTATCTCTTTCATTTTTGCTTTGATCAAAGAGTGTCCGGTCTTGTAGATCATCGGTTTTCCGCCTAATTTATTTATCTCATCGATCAGAGCCTGAGAGCACTTGACCTCGACGATACAGTCAGCACCCGGATGACGAGGCAGGATCTCCCGCCAGAACAGGATCATTAGAAGATCTCCCCAGATCATGTTGCCCTCATTGTCTACAACACCCATACGGTCGCCGTCTCCATCCAGGCCTATTCCCAGATCGGCTCCACTGCTTTTTAACAATTTTACCAGGTCAGTCATATTCTCCGGGTCGACCGGGTCGGGATGGTGGTTAGGAAAAGTAGGGTCAGAATTGCAGTATAGTTCAAGAACCTCGCAGCCTAGTTCGCGAAAGATCCTGGGCGCAAACAGGGAGGCGGTCCCATTGGCGCAATCGACTGCTATTTTAAGCTTGCGATCAAGTTTTATGCGACTTATGATCTCATTCAAGTACGCGTCACCAATATCTACTTCTTTAATAGAACCGCGCGGTCCATGGATATAGTCTTGGTTTCTAATCATATCTCGTATATTTTGGATCTGTTCACCGTAAATGGTCGAATGGCCCAACAGGAGCTTGCAGCCGTTATATTCCGAGGGATTATGACTGGCAGTTATCATGATGCCGGCATTTATGCCCAGATGCCGGGCGGCAAAATAAAAGACCGGAGTTATAACGACGCCGAGATCAATGACATCGATTCCGCTTTGCAGAAGTGCCTCCAGCATTATGTCGTGCATATGGGGAGAGGAGAGTCGGTTATCCCGGCCCAGTATAAGCGTATCATAGCCGGTCCTTAGTGCCAGAGCAGCAAAGGCCCGGGCGATGTTGTGCATCATCTCATCATCTAGATCATTTCCCACCACACCGCGAATATCATACTGACGAAAAATGTTTTTCATAATAACATCCTCCTATAGAAAAGGTTGAATATACCACAGCGACCCTAATGGCGCGAAGGCGCATCGCGACCGCAAATGGCAACCGGTAGGTTGCATCGTTGCACTCGCAGGGTGTTGTCCCCGGAAGGGGATAGACACAGATAAACACAGATATATGTAGAGAACCATAAAATGATGTCTGGCGATATCTGTCATTTATGGGGTTGCAATAATGATCCTAGCAAAAATCGTAACATCTAAAGAAGTCTGTGTCCATCTGTGCCTGTCGAAGGCATCCTTCACCGATACATTTTTTGAAACCATGATTTGGGGCAATGAACACCCGTGTTTATCTTTGGTGAATTATACCCGTACTCCTACAACAAATCGTGCCGCTGCATCTCCTCGAGGGAATGTACGATGGTGCGTATATCCTGGACCTTTTGCCGGGGAGCTACTAGTATAAGATCATCAGTTTCTACCAACAGCAGATCGTTGACCCCGAACAATACTACGGTTTTCTCCACCTGTTTGACCAGGCAGTTCTTGCTGTCAAAGGCCAGGACGTCAGGACCTGAAAAAACATTATCAGACCCGTCGGCTGGATGGATATCGGCGAGGGCATTCCAGCTGCCCAGATCCGACCAGCCGAAATCGGAGGGAACTACTGCCATCAAGGTCGATTTTTCAGCGATGCCGTAATCCAGGCTTATATCAGGCAATTGATCGTAAGCAGAGAGATAGTGCTCATAACCCTGGGCGATATGCTGGTATACCTCAGGCAGGTGCTTTTCAAACTCTTTCAGCCATACTTCGCGTTTCCCTATATAGATACCTGAATTCCACATATGCTGGCCAGTCAAAAGGTAACTCTCCGCGGTAGGCAGGTCGGGTTTTTCCAGGAATGAATCTACCGAATAAACATCAGGCAAGGTGGCAAATTCGTACTGAGACCGTTCAATGTATCCGAAACCGGTTTCTGGGCGCTGCGGGGTTATACCGATAGTTACCAGGTAATTTTGTTCCGCTGCATTTTGAGCCAGGTTTATGCTCTGGGCAAAACTATCGGTATCTAAAATATGGTGGTCAGCCGGGAATATACCGAGGATCTCATCAGCCGCGCCTTCCGGGTATTTGCTGAGGACCATACCCACGGCTGGCGCAGTGTTCCTGCCCCGGGGTTCGCTCAGGATCTCGATCATCGCTTTATCCGCACGTCGCCCGATCAGTTTTTCTATGGCGGAAAGCAGGTCATCTCCGGTGATAATAACTATGTGGTCAGAACCGGCTTGTTTTAAACGATCGATAGTCTGATCCAGCATTGAACTGTCGCCGACCAGGTTGCATAATTGTTTGGGCCGCTGCCTACGGCTTTCCGGCCATAACCTGATTCCCTTACCACCTGCAAGTATTACTCCTATCATGGGGTTCCTCCATTAAAAAGTCCCTGCCCAATAATATGAGAAACTATTATAAAGGGGGACACTATTGCTACTATATGTTGGCATACTGCCAAATATTTCGTTTGTTGATTTAAAACATGCTCATACTGATATGTTATTTTCTCTCCGGAAGGGCAAAATAATTCCGGTGCAGTAACATTCAATTCTGACCAGGGAGATATGTTAATGATAAATGGCGGCAAAGTCTGGGAAAGCGTAAATAATATCACCGAACAGCTGGCCATGAAGGATATCCTTGGCATCCTTGCCGGATGTGCCTTATTGGCTTTTGGGGTACAGGGCATACTGGTCCCGCACCATATGTTGCACGGCGGTATCGCAGGCATCGCAATCATTATTAATTACCTGACCAGGGTTGATGTTTGGTTATGGTATCTGCTATTGAACATTCCTATATTTATTGCCGGTTATAAAATGGTGAGTCGTCGTTTCTTCATATATAGTTTGGTAGGAACGGGTGGACTATCTGCTTTTTTAGCCCTTTTTAAAACCATTCAGTTCGGGGCGGGAGACCTATTTCTCGATGCGGTGATGGGTGGTGTGATCGCCGGCATCGGTTCTGGCATCATTTTCCGCAGCAAAGGATCATCTGGCGGTCTGGATATCATTGCTATAATCATCCAGCGTTACCGGGGCTATAATATCGGTCAGGTCTTTTTCTTAATCAATACCCTGATAATCCTGGCATCCCTATTGGTGTCCAATCTTAGTCTGACCCTTTATTCAGCCTTATCCATATATGTTTCAGCTCAGGTGGTGGATTATGTCCAGGCGGGATGGCACGTCAAGCGTACCGCCATGATCATAACTGATAAGTGGGAGGAAATAGCCGGCACCATATTACATGGTCTGCACCGGGGATGTACCTATATCTTTGCCCGGGGTGTTTATTCAGGCAAGGATAAGCAAATAGTGATAACCACTGTGGGTAAGACTGAAGTGCCCCGGCTTAAAGAGATAGTTTTCCAAGTCGACCCGGGCGCTTTCATTATAATAAATGAAGCTATTGAGGTTTACGGCAAAGGCTTTAAAAGCAGCCAGCATGAATTTTAGTATGTTAAGAGATTATTAAGAAAATATTATTGAATCGTGTTGACATTGTCGAAAGCCCGTGATAAGATAATCCTTGCGCGCAACGCCAAAAGGTAAGGCGCGGGGGCCCGGTAAGACTGGGCGCCAAGTTCTTGATAAAACAGAACAGCAAGACTAAAGTGCGAAAAGATGTAGCCTTTTTCGGAAGGTTACAGGCTCAACAAGCCAA
>JBLMZJ010000097.1:0-17448 GCA_050258735.1 Deltaproteobacteria bacterium
CGTGAAGGCTGTCTGAGTGTACCCAAGACGGTCGGCAAGGTTACGCGGGCTATGGATATAACTGTTAAGGCCCGCAACCGTAACTGGGAAGAAGTGGTCGTCGAGGCCTCGGGTATCGAGGCCAGGGCTCTGCAGCATGAAATCGATCACTTAGATGGAATTCTGTTCATTGATCGTGCCACGGAGACCTACCGGGAGAGGGACTAAAAAAGGGGGAGTCCTGATGAAGTTGGTTTATATGGGTACCTCGTCATTTGCGGTCCCCACCCTTAAGAAATTGATCGATTCTACACACCAGGTCATAGGAGTGGTTTCTCAACCGGACCGGCCCAGCGGAAGGGGAGGTAAGCTCACTCCCTCGCCGGTAAAGAAACTGGCCATTCAGCATGGAATTACAATATATCAACCGGACAGGATCAAAGAGCCAGAGTCAATAGAGCAGGTTCTTGCCATGGAGCCCGAACTAATTATCGTCGTGTCTTATGGGCAGATCATACCGGCAGCGATCCTCAACCATCCCCGTCATGGCTGTATCAATGTCCATGCGTCATTACTCCCTGCCTATCGGGGGGCTGCTCCGATACAGAGGGCAATAATGGCCGGTGAAAGCGAGACCGGGATTACAATAATGTATATGGACGAAGGCCTTGACACCGGTGATATAATTGTTCAAATAAGGACAGCTATTGGTCCCGATATGGAGCATGGCGAATTGGAAGCACTGTTAGCTGAGCTTGGTGCCGAACTCCTATTAGATACAATCAATATCCTGGAAAAGGGTCGAGTAAAACGGACTACCCAGGATCATACCCGGGCTACATATGCTCAACGGCTCTCACGGGAAGATGAGGCAGTTGATTGGTCGCAACCGGCTGTAAAGATACACGACCAGTTGCGGGCATTAAGTCCTCAACCTGGGGGCTATTCCCTTATCGATGGAGTAAAGGTAAAACTATATCGCACCAGGGTTATTGAAAGAGAGACCAGAGGGGTGGCCGGTAAAGTCCTCAGGGCTGATAACCAGGGTCTATGGGTACAAACCGGCCAGGGCATACTTGAGATAGGAGAGCTGCAAAAGGCCGGCAAGAGACGTATGCCGGCCAGTGAATATCTCAAGGGGAACAACATGCAAACCGGAGCTGTGTTGGTTTGACCCGGAGGTTGCCATGGGAACCAGAAAAAGAATATACATAGGGTTGCTGTTAGGGAGCCTGTTTCTTTTGGCCGGGCTGGCCTTTTTGCTCTGGTATCTAATCTCCCGGCGCAACCTGGTGATAAGTCATATTATACTGTTCATACTTGCTGTAGTGGCTTTTTTGATATTAGCCGGTCTGGGGGCAGGGATTCTGGCAATCGTAGTGATGATCTGGCGTTCGCGCTCCATCCCCTCGATGGAAAGTCTGATCCATCGCGCTCATGAACTTCTTTTCCCTCTGGCGCTCTTTACCGGCAGTCTGGTGGGGATACCAAGAGAAAAAGTAATTCGTTCTTATATAGCAGTAAATAATTACCTGGTCAGTGTCAAGAACCTGTATCTGAGGGGTGAGCAGATAATGATCCTGGTCCCCCACTGTTTACAAAATTCCGAATGCCCGCACAAGATAACTATGGATGTGGTCAACTGCAAATCCTGCGGGAAATGCAGTATCGGTGATCTCAAAAAGTTGGCCGAACAATACCACGCAGTACTAAAGGTAGCAACCGGCGGCACTCTAGCCCGGAAGTTCCTGCTGGATCATCGTCCGGCCGGGGTGGTAGCGGTAGCCTGTGAGCGGGATCTCTCCCTGGGGATACAGGACATGGGGTTCATACCGGTAATGGGAGTTCTCAACTGCAGGCCCAACGGGCCCTGTATCAACACCGGGGTCAATTTACAAGAAGTGGAAAATGCCCTGCGTAGCATATGTAAAGGAGGAAGAGACTAGTGCTTTATTTTGTTATCATGTTGCCATTCATACTTATTGCGATCTATGCTCAGATCAAGGTGAAGACTACCTTTAACCGTTATTCCAATGTCAGATCTTCCCGCGGCATAACCGGTGCACAGGCCGCCAGTGAGCTCCTGGCCAGAAACGGTCTGTCAGGGGTAAGGGTTGAGCCAATCGGAGGCAGTCTCTCCGACCACTATGATCCTTCCAGCGGGGTAGTTAGATTGTCAGAAACGGTATTCGGCAGCACCTCCATTGCGGCATTAGGAGTGGCCGCCCATGAGGTGGGGCACGCTGTCCAGCACGCGAAAAAATATGGCCCCCTGGAATTAAGGCATACTATCGTTCCTGTTACCAATTTCGCGTCCAGCGCTTCCTATTTTATCATCCTGTTAGGGATGATTATGCAGAGTGCCAATTTCCTGCTGGCAGGTATTATATTGTTTTCGGCTGTGGTCCTGTTCCATGTGGTTACCCTGCCGGTCGAGCTAAACGCCTCACGGCGGGCAGTGGCCCAACTGAGCAGTGCCGGGTTGGTTACTAATGAAGAGGTCCCTATGGTCAAAAAGGTGCTTGGGGCAGCGGCTTTTACTTACCTGGCGGCGGTGCTTTCTTCTATTGCTACCCTGCTTTACTACATTATGATATTTGCTGGGAGCAATGATGACTAAGCCGGCAGCGAAAGTGAGCCAGGTGCGCGTGGTGGCTGTGCAGCTGGTGCATGATATTGGAGAAAAAGGTCTCTATGCCAATCTGGCCCTGGAGAACGTTCTGCGAAGTTCTTCAATGGATCCTGCGGACCGCAGATTGGTGACCGGCATTGTTAATGGCACGATAAGAATGATTAGGCACCTGGATTGGGTGCTTAATCTATTTTTGAACAAGAAGATAGAAGGGCAGAATCCTTGGTTAAAAAGCATCTTGCGGGTATCTGCCTACCAGATCCTGTTTATGGACCGTATACCCGCGCACGCCGCAGTGAATGACGCGGTAGAGCTGACCAGAATCCGCTTGAACCCGGCACTGAGCAAGGTTACCAACGGGGTCTTAAGAAATATGATCCGGCATCAGGAAGATATCAGATTTCCTGATGACAGCCCGGCTCATTACCTTGCAATATACTATTCGCATCCGGAATGGCTGGTCGAACTGTATCTTGGGATGTTCGGACGGGATGGATGTGAAAAGATTCTGGCCTATGATAATCTTCCACCAGCCGTAGTTCTGCGGGTGAACACCCAGCGCATCACCCGGGAAGGATTATTGGAACGGCTGAGGGATGAGGGTGTCTTTGCAGCGCCAGGGCGGTTGCACCCGCAAGCCGTAATATTGAAGGATATCGATAGACCCTTAACCGCCTTATCCAGCTTTAATGAAGGCTTGTTTTATGTACAGAATGAGGCGTCTATGCTGGCTGCCAGTATCCTGAATCCAACCGCCGGGGATTTCGTATACGACTTCTGCTGCGGGGTGGGCGGCAAGAGTACGCATATGGCCGAGCTTATGCAGGATAATGGCAGCATTGAGGCCTTTGATCTGTATGAACATAAAATCGGTTTAGCCTTACATAACTGCCGACGCCTGAACCTGGAGATCATAAAACCGCAGCCTGCTAACATCCTGGCTTTGGATCTGACCAGACGGGCTGACCGCATATTACTGGATGCTCCTTGTTCGGGCTGGGGTGTTCTTAACCGGCGTTCCGATTCCCGGTGGCACATGAGCCAGGAGGAGATAACAGAGTTAAAACAACTGCAGCTGGCCCTTCTGGCCAAGGCAGCAGAAGGGCTGGCCGAACATGGAGAGCTGCTCTATGCCACCTGTACGATAAATCCTTCTGAGAATGAGCAGGTAATCGAGAGGTTTCTGGAGAATCATGAGTTTGAGATACAGGGGTTTGCGGACCGGATAAACTTTTTTCCTTTGGATGAAGCCGACCGCCAGGCAGCGGCAGGTGGCCAATTGACTATCCTGCCCGGAAAATACGGCAGTGACGGGATGTTTTATGCTTTGCTTAGGAGGAAAAGCTTTTGCCCCATGTAGATGACCCTGAATTAACTGAATTACTTGGTATGGATATTGTTGGCCTGGAAGAGTATATGGCATCACTTGGTCAATCAGCTTATCGCGGACGACAGATCCATAAGTGGATCTATACCCGCGATGTCAGTTCATTTTACGATATGAGCGATATTCCTAAAGAATTGCGCAGGCACCTGGACAGTACAGCGGTCATATCGATACCCCGTGTACTGAAACAAAGGGTCTCCAAGGATCGGACCAGGAAATACCTGCTGGAACTGGCCGATAAGAAACGGGTAGAAACTGTCTTGATACCTCAGAGTGATGATAAGAATACCCGCTATACATTATGTATCTCTACCCAGGTCGGGTGTCCCGTAGGGTGCAGCTTCTGTGCCACCGGGCATTCGGGTTTTCAACGTAACCTGAAGCACTATGAGATAGTGGGTCAGGTGCTGGGGTCAAGGCGCGAGCTATTGAAGAAGGTCAAGCCGGCTGACAATGGACCCTTGATCACCAATCTGGTCTATATGGGCATGGGAGAACCGTTGTTAAATTATGACGAGGTATTGCGATCCATACAGATCATAAATGATCACAAGGGTATAAACATCGGGCAACGTCATATCACTATATCCACGGCTGGCGAGGCCCGGGGGATAGAATGCCTGGCCAGGGAAAAACTGCAGGTGACACTGGCTGTTTCACTGCATGCCTGTGACAATGCATTGCGTGATCAATTGGTACCGATGAATCGCAAATACCCCCTGGAAAGACTGATGAGGGCGGTCGAATTTTACAGCAGGGAGAACGGCCGGCGGGTGACTTTCGAATATATACTGTTGGATGGAGTCAATATGAGGCGTCAGGACGCCAATAACATGATCAGTATTTTGAAACCTTTGCTAGCCAATGTAAACCTGATTCCATATAATGAAGTTGTGGGTTTGCCCTATAAGCATCCGGAAAGGGCCAAGACAGAACAGTTCTGCCGCTGGCTGCAGGACGGAGGCCTTAATGCAACTATCAGGGAAGAGCACGGAGCCGATATTGAAGCCGCCTGTGGTCAATTGAGAGCAGAGGTACGCAGTCAGGCATTAAGAAATTATTAGAGCCGGCGGATACAGAGGTGTGTTGAATGGAAGTAGCGGCTGTATCAGATAAAGGTCGAGTCAGACCGGACAATGAAGATAGTCTGTTGGTAAAACCTGAACAGGGATTATTTATAGTATGTGATGGTATGGGTGGTCATAATGCTGGCGAAGTTGCATCCTGCCTGGCTGTTCAGTGTATTGAAAGCAGCTTGAAAGGGCCGAAAAAAAAGGTTACCGCTCACGATCTGAACGAAGCCATACTCAAGGCAAACGAGCTGGTTTGGCAGCAGGGCCAGGATAATCCTGAGTGGCGGGAGATGGGAACTACGGTAACTGCCGCCGTCATAAGCAAAAATCGTCTGTTGGTGGCCAACGTTGGAGACAGCTGTCTTTACCTGATGCGGGAGGGGACCATAAATAAGATCACCCGCGATCATACCCTGGCTCAGGAGATGGTCAAAGACGGCCTGATAAGACCCGATGAAGTGAAACAAAGCGGATATAATCATATCTTGACCCGGGCTTTAGGGGTGCATCCCGGCCTGGATATCGATATTTTTGAAGAATCGCCCAGAAGCGGCGATACCATTCTCATGTGCAGTGATGGTTTGAGCGACATGTTATCTGATGATGAAATCTTGGATGTTTTGCTTGAACATGAAAACAATTTGGATGATGCGGCAGCCGCTTTATTGGAAAAAGCTTTGTCCGCAGGCGGATATGACAATATCAGCCTTATACTTCTAAAGGTTTAATGGGGAGGTTGACTCTTGAACGGCAAAATATTGGGTGATCGTTACGAATTACTTGAAAAAGTCGGCGATGGCGGCATGGCTGTGGTGTACAAGGCCCGCTGCCGGGTGTTGGACCGCATTGTTGCGATCAAGGTACTCAAAACTGAATATGCCAAAGACGATAGCTTTGTTGAGAAATTCAAGACTGAGGCACAGGCGGCTGCCAGACTGTCACATCCCAACATAGTCAATATCTTTGATGTTGGTCAGGAGCAGGATGTTTACTATATTGTGATGGAGTACGTTGAAGGCAGGACTTTAAAGGAGATTATACGTGAGGAAGCTCCGCTCCCGGTGGATACGGCCGTAAATATAGCTATCATGATTTGTGACGGCATCCATCACGCCCATGAGAGGGGCATCATCCACCGTGATATCAAGCCGCATAATATTTTGGTCACCCGGGACGGCATGGTCAAGGTGGCGGATTTTGGCATCGCTCAAGCCATCAGTAAAAAGACTATAACCTATGGCGGCAAGATTTTGGGTTCAGTTCATTATATCTCTCCCGAACAGGCCCGGGGCGAGCCGTTGACCAGGGCAACTGATATCTATTCCCTGGGTTGTGTCTTATACGAGATGCTGACGGGCAAGGTGCCGTTTGATGCAGAGAGCGCGATAACGGTAGCATTGAAGCATATCCACGACGATCCTGTGCCCCCGCGCAAACTAAACGAGAGTATACCAATCGAGGTTGAGAATACCGTTCTTAAAGCTATGGACAAGATTCCGTCCCGGCGTTATTCCAGTGCAGAGTATATGCGCAACGCCCTGCTGGGCAGCAGCCGTGGGGCCAGATCCTATGACCACAGGCCCAGTAGGGAAAACACGATAATTATGCCGCCGTTAAATGGTGAAGGAGATGAACCACGCGTGACCAAACGCAAGTTAAAACCCTGGGTACTGACTACTATTATCGCACTCCTGGGTTTGCTATCAGGTGTATTCTTTATGATGGGCGGCAACATATTCGGGGAAGAGATAGAGGTTCCAGGCGTCCAGGGCATGCAGATGTCCGAGGCCCAGAAGATGCTGGAGGACAAAGGCCTCTATATGGATGTGGCTGGGAAAGAGTACAATGATGAATACGATGCAGATGCGGTTATATCACAGGATCCTGCCAAAGGAGAAAAGGTGAAAACCGGCCGGCATATTTCGGTAGTTATCAGTCAGGGTTCACAGAAGGTAAAGGTACCTTCCGTAGTCGGGATGAATTTGGATGATGCTGAGATAAAACTGCGCAATGCCAATTTTGATATCAGCAACGTTGAACGGGTATACGATGACAAATATGCTGAGGATTTCGTAATATCCCAATATCCCAGGGCCTACACCAAAGCCGCCGAAGGAACAGATGTCAAGCTGATGGTCAGCAAAGGACCCGAGCCCGAAAAGCTTGCTATGCCTGATCTGGTCGGCTCTACTATTGAGGATGCCCGTAAACAGTTGGAGGATGCCAAATTGGTGTTGGGTGAACAAAAACCTCAGTCCAGTGATTTGTATTTCAGGGGCCAGATCATCAGTCAGGAACCGGCGGCTGGAGTAATGACAGACGAGGGGACCACTGTGAATGTAGTAGTAAGTACCGGGCCCGGACCGAAATCCAAAACGCGTACTCTGGAGTTCACCCTGCCTGGAGATCAGGATTATTATAAAGTAGTCATAATTATCCATGATTCCAAACAAACCCGAACGGTTTACAATGAACTCCATCAGGGCGGGGATCAGGTATCCACTTTTATCACCTACTATGGAAAAGGCACAGCAGAAATCCAATTGAACGGAGAAACCTTTGATACAGTATCATTGTAAGAAATCAGTTATGAAACCATCTTAGGAACCTGGGATGATATGTATTTTCAGTAACTTGCGGTGACCCCGCGCGGGGTTATGTAGAGTAAGTCTGTAAAAGTAATGAACCAGGGAGTACTGCTATAGTGATTGAAAATGAAGAAGGTCTGGTAATAAAGCTTTACGGTGGTTTTTACTATGTCCAGGATGACCGGGGAAGGGTCTATGAATGCAGATTGCGGGGCAAGCTTCGCCAGCAGGTGCTGGGTGGTGATCGGGTAAAGATCACCATTCTGGAAGAAGATCGAGGCATCCTGGAGAGTATCCTGCCCCGGCGGAATCAGATGAACAGACCACGTATTGCCAATGTCGATCTGGCGTTGATCGTAATGGCCAACGACCGACCAGCTCCAAGTTCCGCCTTACTAGACCGCTTGCTCTTTTTGTCCCTCTTTCATGAGATTTCCCCGATTATTGTTTTGAATAAATGCGATCTGCCTGAGGATACGAAGGCAACCAGCCTTCGTTCCTATTATCCCGAAGCAGGTTTTACCTTCCTGTCCACATCGGTTGAGACCGGGGAGGGGATCGAACGGCTGACAGAGATAATCGACAGCCGGGTGGCTGTGCTGGCGGGGCCGTCCGGGTGCGGGAAATCCAGTTTACTGAATCTTTTGGTAGCGGCCCAAACCAGGACTGGCGAGGTTAGTGAAAAGATCGGCCGGGGGCGTCATACTACCCGCCATGTCGAATTGTTCTCCTTGGTGAAAGGGGGCTTCCTGGCTGACAGTCCGGGGTTTTCCGTGCTCGATCTCCCGCCGGTGGACAGTCGCGATCTGTCCAAATACTATCCCGATTTTGAGATATATCGGGAAGAGTGCCGGTTTGATGATTGTCTGCATTACAAGGAAAACGAATGTGGAGTGAAGAGGGCGCTTGCGGCAGGCAAGATAGCGGACTTTCGTTATCAGAACTATGTTGCCATGCTGGAGGAAGTAATAAAAAATGAGAGGTGCTACCGGTGATCATTGCTCCATCGATTCTATCAGCAAATTTTACCCGGCTCGGTATGGACATCAGTAAAGTTGAATCAGCCGGCGCCCAGTGGCTTCATGTCGATGTTATGGACGGGCATTTTGTGCCGAACCTGACTATCGGGCCTCCGGTGGTGGCGGATATTCGCCAGGAGACCAAACTATTTCTTGACGTACATCTAATGATAGAGAACCCCGAGCGTTTGATTCCGGATTTTGCAGCGGCCGGTGCTAATCTGATAACAGTCCATGCCGAAACCTGTCCGCATCTACACCGTACCATAAAGATGATCAAGGAGTTGGGCCCACAGGCGGGAGTAGCTTTGAATCCTGCGACATCTGAAGATGTGCTGGAATATGTAATAAACGATCTTGATTTGGTCCTGGTCATGAGTGTAAATCCCGGTTTTGGCGGTCAGAGTTTTATTCAAAACAGCCTGGAAAAAATCAGGCGCATAAAATCGAGGCTTATAGCGGCCGGAAGCCAGGCCTACCTGGAGGTGGACGGGGGGATAAACCTGGAGACCGCTGCTCTGGTGCTTGAAGCTGGCTGCAATGTACTGGTGGCCGGTTCATACATATTCAAGTCTCAAGATCCGGCTTTGCAGGTAAAAGCCTTGATGAATATCCCCACTCCTTGACCGCAGGCTGCGGGGATGTTAGTATAATGTACAACTAAATACTTATTATTCTTCGGGGATGGGTGGAATTCCCTATCGGCGGTACAGCCCGCTAGCCTTTCGGGGCATGATCCGGTGAAACTCCGGGGCCGACAGTTAAAGTCTGGATGGGAGAAGAACAATGACTGAGGGCAGTAGCCTTGGTCACACTATGCATATGGTGTGGAATGCTTTGCTCTGAGTATATCATTGTCCGCCATTTTAACCCGATGAAGATCGGGTTTTATTATTTGTGCAGGGTGATCATTACGGATAAAAACCATGAATACATGAATAGAGCACTGGAACTTGCGGCGCTGGCCCTGGGACGTACCAGCCCCAACCCGGTAGTTGGAGCCGTGGTGGTCAAGAACGGGGAAATAGTGGGTGAAGGCTATCACCACCAGGCGGGGACCCCGCATGCCGAGGTCCATGCCCTGCGAGCTGCCGGGTCTTTAGCCCGAGGAGCAACTATATATGTGACGCTGGAACCCTGCAGTCACCATGGACGTACCCCGCCTTGTGCCAATGCATTAATAGAAGCCGGAATACAGCGGGCAGTGATCGCCACGGTCGACCCTAATCCACTGGTGGCCGGACGGGGAATCTCCATACTGGAGGAGGCCGGGATAGAAACCACGGTGGGAGTTTTGAGAGAGCAGGCCGTCCGGTTAAATCAGTTCTTTTTCAAGTATATTAAAACCAGAAGGCCGTATGTGACCATCAAGTCTGCCATGACCTTGGATGGTAAAATAGCAACTGCCAGCGGGGATTCCCGCTGGGTTTCCGGCGAACAATCACGACGACTGGTCCACCAGATGAGAAATATTTATGATGCTATCATGGTAGGCATCGGGACCGTTTTAAAAGATGATCCGCTGCTGAATACCCGTTTGGATAATGAAAAAGGAAGAGACCCGGTCAGGGTCATCATTGACAGCAAGTTGGAATTGCCCCTGGACACCCAAATCATGAAAACCAGCCGGCAACAGAAGACTCTGGTGTTCTGCGGTAATAAAACAGAAGCTGCTAAGATCGGCCGGCTGGAGCAGGCCGGGATAGAAGTGATCGCCCTGCCGGCCGTAGGGGATATACTTCCCCTGGCCGAGGTATTGGATGAACTGGGGCGTCGCGAGCTATGAAGTGTGCTGGTGGAAGGCGGATCTGAAATCAATGCCAGTCTGATCGAGGAGGGTCTGGTCGATAAGATACATCTCTTTATCGCTCCCAAGATAGTGGGAGGCCACGCAGCTCCAACTCCAGTAGGGGGTTTGGGAGCACAACTGATGAAGGATGCTATACCGGTAAAGTCTGTAGAAACAGTTCCTTGTGGGCAGGATATATTATTGACCGGCTATTTTAACAATGGGTGGTGATCGGTTTGTTTACGGGAATAATTGAGGAAATCGGGCAGATAAAAAGCATACAGCGGGGGGGCAGGTCAGCCCATCTCCATATCAAGGCGGAACTGGTGCTGGAGGATGTCAAGATCGGGGATAGTATCGCGGTAAACGGGGTTTGCTTGACCGTAAACGAGTTTGATCGCCAGTATTTTGCGGCTGACGTAATGCCTGAAACCATGGACAAGACGACCCTGGGCAGTCTCAATCCCGGCAGTCCTGTCAATCTGGAACGTGCCATGCAATTAGGCGGACGCATGGGTGGACACATAGTACAGGGTCATGTCGATGCCACCGGCACGATACTGCAAAAACAAGCACTGGATATCGCACATATTTTTCGTATATCAGCACCTGGCGATCTGTTAAGATATGTAGTGCCCAAAGGGTCGATCACGGTTGATGGGGTCAGTCTCACTGTAATTGACGTTTCCAGTGAGAGCTTTACCGTTTCTCTGATCCCGCACACCTCAGGACAAACTATATTGGGGGGCAAAAAGGCAGGCGATACAGTCAACCTGGAGAGCGACATCCTGGGCCGATACATCGAAAAATTGCTGAAACCTGCGGGTGATTCCACCCAGGATGGTTTAGATATGAATTTCCTGGCCGAAAATGGATTCCTGTAAGGAGGTATAGATATGTTCAACACGATTCAAGAGGCCATTAAGGACGTACAGGCCGGCAAGATGCTCATCCTGGTCGATGACGAAGACCGGGAGAACGAAGGGGATATTATCGTAGCGGCCGATAAAGCTACCCCCGAGGTCATCAATTTTATGGTGACCCATGCCCGGGGCCTGGTATGCACTCCCATGATGGGCAGCCGGCTGGATGAGCTTGAGATCCAGGCGATGGTTACTGAGAACACTGACAACCATGAAACAGCCTTCACGGTTTCAGTAGACCACCGTTCTACCAGCACCGGTATCTCTGCCCACGAACGGGCAACAACCATCGCTGCACTTATCAATGATGACAGTGTTGCCGGAGATTTTCGCAAACCGGGTCACATATTCCCGCTGCGATACAAGGAGGGGGGAGTACTGCGACGGGCTGGCCATACCGAGGGATCCATTGATCTAGCTCGTCTGGCGGGGCTTTACCCGGCTGCCGTTATCTGCGAGATAATGAACGAGGACGGGACAATGGCTCGTATCCCGGAGCTCCTTGAATTTGCTCAGAAACATGATATGAAGATCGTTTCAATAGCCGATCTTATCGAATATCGCCGCCGCCGTGAGAAATTGATAAAGCGGGTCGATGATGCCCGGCTGCCCACCCTGTATGGTGATTTTACCGCGGTAGCCTATGAATCAATTCTGGACGGCAAAGGACATCTGGCCCTGGTCAAGGGTGAATGGGAAGAGGAAGACCCGATTCTGGTCAGAGTGCACTCCGAATGCTTGACCGGTGATGTATTCGGCTCTCGCCGCTGTGACTGCGGCGACCAGCTGCATACAGCCCTGAAAATGATTGAGCAGGAAGGACGCGGGATATTACTTTATATGCGGCAGGAGGGCAGGGGAATAGGACTCATCAACAAGATCAGGGCTTACAAGCTGCAGGACAATGGCCGGGATACCGTCGAGGCCAATATCGAACTCGGCTTCCCGCCTGATCTCAGGGACTATGGTATTGGCGCGCAGATACTCGTGGATTTAGGCGTGCGAAATATGAGGCTGATGACAAATAATCCGAAGAAGTTGGCCGGTCTGGAAGGCTACGATCTGGAGATAGTCGAGCGGGTCCCCATCGAGATGCCGAGTGTCAGCGAAAACCGCCTCTACCTGCAGACCAAGAAGGAGAAGATGGGGCACCTGTTGGAGAATATATAGCTCTACGCAAGAATGCAAATCAGCTTCGCTTTTCAGCGGAGGAAGAATTAAATGGGAGGTATTGGAATGGCAAAGGTATTTCAGGGGAATCTAACCGGTGAAAATCAACGCATGGGGATAGTTATCTCGAGATTCAATGAGTTCATTACCAGTAAGCTGCTGTCTGGCTGCATGGATGCATTGGTCAGACATGGAGTCAGCGAAGAGAACATTGATGTGGCCTGGGTCCCTGGTGCATTTGAGATGCCGCTGGCGGCCCAGAAGATGGCAGCCAAAGGCTATGATGCTGTAATATGCCTGGGAGCCGTTATCAGGGGTGCAACTCCTCATTTCGAATACGTTGCCAATGAAGTTACCAAGGGCATCGCCCAAGTGGGTCTTAACAGCGGGATCCCGGTGGTCTATGGAGTAGTTACTGCTGATACCATTGAACAGGCTATCGAGCGGGCTGGTACCAAAGCCGGCAATAAGGGAGTCGATGCAGCTGTGACCGCCATGGAAATGGTCAACCTCCTTCGGGAATTTTAAAAAAAGAAATACCAAAAGGCTACCCTGGGAGCCTTTTGGTATATTGGCATACTGATTAATCTGTGCAAAATAGAGATGTAGGGGCGGATTCCGACGTCCAGGATGGACTAGTGCCGCGGTGCCATGGATGGCAAGGAGAGACCGTATCTGCCCGATATTGGACCAGTCTGGGGAAGGACCCCGCAGGGAGCCTTATAATATTAGACTAAGGCCAAAGTCTGGTATCTTCGTGGAGCACTATGGTATAAACCTTATTGCTTCTAACCTTGAAAATAATGCTGTGATGATCGTCTCGCTGGTATACAGCCTCATAGTCAGCAGCATTTATGGCCTTGCCGGTATAGATATAGTTTTTGCCATAGGCTGCCACTACTTTGGAGAAGGGATCGCCCACCTTGATCCCTCGCGAAGTTGTAAGCTCATCGGACAACAAGTGTAGTTGTTTGAGCTGGGTCTGTTTCTTATTGAAAGTCAGGATACATTGGGGAGAGTTGCTGCGGTAAACCGTGCTCATACCCAGATCCTTGCCTTCAGGGAGCAGCTTCTTAGCTTCAGTAAGATCGGTTTCGCCGATAACCAGGCTGCCGCCCGCTATATCTATAATGAAGTCGCTGTCGTTCAGCAGAGGTTTGCCCGGGGGATAAATTGTTTTGACCTTAACAGCATTTTTGCTTACATAATAGCCGCCCATACTGACCAACGCGACTATAATCAGTACAATTAGGCCTTCCTTTTTTCTCATAATAATGACCGTCCTTTCAAAACGAGCAAGGCGAATACAAGTCTTAATAACTAGTACTATTCTAACCGCTGAGAGCCATTAAAACCAGCATCATAATTCTGGTACAATGATATGTTTTTACGGAGGACTGCCCTTGACAATGGCGGCAATCATATAATATAATCATTCTTGCTGAAAGCAATTTATCAGTCTATGCGGTAGTGGCGGAATCGGCAGACGCGCTAGATTCAGGTTCTAGTCTGGGGTCCCAGGTGGAGGTTCAAGTCCTCTCTACCGCACCATAGAAAATAATTGGGAGGTTTACACCTCCCTTTTTTATTTTCTGCCCAGGCCAATGGCAAAAGCGAATATCTGCGTTGTTACGAAAAGCCCGTTCAATCAACGTACGCCAGTACGCTTCAATCACGGGCTTTTCGCACTCCTTGATCTTCACTTCCGTCATCGCCCTGCCATTTTGCCGACAGTCTGTGACGGATGTAGAATCCGAACCAGCATTTATTTGTTCTTCCACAGCATAATACCTACCGTTGAACTAACCTTTTGATGTACCTCGCCTTCTAAGATGTGTCTGGCGATTATCGATTTAATCACTGAATCTTCCGAAGGAGCAGGCGGATAGGGAAGCAGATTGTATAGCTCTGTCGTGAAGCTTTCCGGGGTTTCTTTTTGTACAAAGGAGGATTCTACGAATTCTATAATGGGTTTATACCCCAGAGCATAGACCAGGTTGAAGGGAAAGATAATATCATTGAAATGATTGGGATAGGGACATCCGGTAACAGCCTGGAAGACTTCGTCATAGACCTGAAAATGGCGGGGGCCGGAGAATGCACTTATATAGCACCACCGCCGCGAACACAGCATCATCTTTTCAATGAGGCTATGTTCATTGATTCCTGGGCACATGGAGGCAAAGACCAGATCATAACGGTCGATCCACCCCAATGATTCTGGATCGATATCTTCCCAGATTCCTTCCAGAGTATCGATGCTGTCCTTGATATGTTCTGGTGTGGATTCCGCAAAGAGATCCAGCATACGCCGGGAAGGGTCCAGGGCTGTTACCCGGTTTCCTAAACCGGCAAAAGGGATAGCAAAGGATCCCGGACCGCTGCCTATATCCAAAATCGAGATACCCGGCTCAAGTGCACCGTGACAGCGCAGGAAACCGAAAACACGGTCTACCCTGGAATTGTCCCGGGACTTTACCGTGTTATTGGCAAAGGACTCGGCACGACGGTCCCAGAATTCACCCTGGTCCGTTCTTCGACCGGAAGAGCCCGAATTGGCGATACGGAACTCCTGCCACATCGTATTCCATTCGCTGGCCTTTATGAGTTCTTTCATCATTACCTCGCGACACCAGCCCGCTCGAAAGATGTGCTGGCTTATAATTTTAAACTCCAATATGACAGGGATACTGATAAGTGATGGCACATCCCGGTTCAATAATACCTTTAACTTCTCCCTTATCTAATGGTACAATACATATGAAATATTATGAAAGGGGAAATTCTAATAGTGAGCAAATTTAAACTGGAGGCCGACGATTGTGCCCTGGTAATCATCGATCTGCAGGAGAGACTGATGAAGGCCATGAAGGACGCCGAACGGGTATTGAACAATACGAATTTGCTGCTGGCGACAGCCAAACAATTCGAGATACCAGTGATAGTTACTGAGCAATATCCCAAGGGGCTTGGACCTACGGTAGCTGAGCTAAAGGAAAACCTGACTGAGTACAGTTATTTCGACAAAGTCAGTTTTTCAGCTTGTGTTGATAATTTCATGGATACTGTTGCCGCTGCTAAACGCAAAACATTCATCGTAGTCGGAACCGAGACCCACGTATGTGTTTTCCAAACTGTCAGGGACTTGCTGACAGCTGGTTATAATGTTCAGGTGGTCAGCGATGCAGTATGTTCTCGTTTTGATTTCAACTACCTGAATGGCCTGGATCTGATGAAAGAAGCCGGTGCCGTGGTTACCAATACTGAGACCGTGGTTTTCGACTTGCTGGGTTGTGCGGGAACGCCGCAATTCAAGGTCATTTCACCACAGGTCAAATAGAGTAACAGACTTAGGTCTTATATGATATATATTTTAAAACCTTAAGGGGGTACTATAATGGCTGTGGGCAAATACTTGTTGTACCAGGTCGAACAGAATATCGGCATCATTACGTTGAACCAGCCGGAAACCTATAATTTGGTCGGATCTGCCCTTTGGGAGGAGTTGTACGAGGTCCAGGATCTCATCGAACAGGACAAGAGCCTGCGTGCAGTGGTCATCAATGCCAATGGCGATCATTTTTCCGCCGGGGTCAACCTCAAGGAACTGCGTGGCATCGGCTCCCAATTCATCATGGAACGCCTGCAATGGCTGCAGCGACTGTACGGCCGCTGGCAGGAGTGGTCTATTCCGGTCATCGCTGCGGTACACGGGCTGACTTACGGCTCAGCCATGGAGTTGATACTCGGCTGTGATATACGTATTGCCGCTGACAATACCCGGATGTCGATTCCCGAAGTTCGTTTCGGTCTTACACCGGATATGGGCGGTACCACCCGCCTGACCCACCTGGTAGGTATCGGCCAGGCCAAACGCCTTTTGATGGCCTGCGAAGAGATCGACGCCCAGGAGGCATTGCGGATGGGTTTGGTCGAGGTCGTGGTCCCCAAAGAGGAACTTATGCCCCGTGCTATGAAGATGGCCAGGCGTATCGCATCCATGCCACCGGCAGCCGTAGCCTTTGCCAAGAAGGGCGTGAATCTTGCCAATGAGAGCAGCGTAGCTGCCAGTTTGCTGTTTGAACAGGCGCAGTCTACCTTCTGCTGCGGTACTGAAGATCAAAACGAGGCTATCGATGCCTTTTTTGAAAAACGGAAACCAATTTTTCATGGGAAATAGTTTTGATTCGCTGGAAGACCGGTCATATGACTGATCGTGTTATTAAACTACTATTAATCAGATAGTTGACGAACCAACCGGGTGATGTTATAATTTATTTCGTTGCGGCGCCGTGGTGTAGCGGTTAACATGCCGGCCTGTCAAGCCGGAGAGCGTGGGTTCAAATCCCATCGGCGTCGCCATATTATGTGATGTCTGCCTCGGTAGCTCAGTTGGTAGAGCAGCGGACTGAAAATCCGCGTGTCGGTGGTTCAAGTCCGCCCCGAGGCACCATGTCTAATGCGGAAGTGGCTCAGTGGTAGAGCATCGCCTTGCCAAGGCGAGGGTCGAGAGTTCGAATCTCTTCTTCCGCTCCATTGAAAATCAGCGTTGCCCAAGGGCAGCGCTTTTATTTTACCGGGCGCGATCTGTTATTCGACCTTGTCAGGGATATTGAAAGCTGTTATAATAAAAATCGCGCCAAATGGGTGCCACGGGCGGGTGGCGAAGAGGCTAACGCTGCGGTCTGCAAAACCGCCATCCACCGGTTCGAATCCGGTCCCGCCCTCCATATGACAGAATAAACGCCTTTTCGTTTTATAAGCGGAAAGGTGTTTTTTTATCTTAACACCATTGAGAACGGGCCTGCCGGGACCATCCGCTTTTTAAGAAATTCTGTCCTGGTGATAGCAGGAAAAGCCAAACCCGAGCTAGAAAACATAAAAACCA
>JBLMZJ010000098.1:0-2914 GCA_050258735.1 Deltaproteobacteria bacterium
AAGGCCGGAGATAGAATCAATGTATCAGCTAACGAGGGGAAATTAGTAGTAGACAGGCACAGGCCTCGGGACTATAATGAACAGGATTATGGGGTTCTGTACCCTATCTACCTGTATGTAATTTTAGATGGAATAAGGAAAGAGGCTTTATACAATGAAGATATTCAGTTTAAAAACCCTGGGATTGCTGGCAGCAGTCTTTGTGATAACTTTTTCAGCAGGGGCGCTGATCGGACGCTATCTGGACGGCGACTTCGGCGGGACATCGCTCGAACAAAGGGCTTCCCGGGGGAAGCCTATCAACGTTCTGCTGATGGGAATAGATGCCCGCGGATTAGAAGAAAATTCCCGCAGTGATACCATGATAATGGCCAGTATCGATACCAAAAATAAAAAGGTAGCTATGGTATGGATACCCCGCGACACCCGGGTCGAGGTTTCCAATGGCCGCTATAATAAGATCAACAGTGTAAACATATTGGAAGGCCCGGAAGCAGCCTGCGAAACGGTCTCCGACCTTTTAGGCACCCGGGTCGATTATTATATGGTTACCAATTTCGAAGGGTTTGCCGATATAGTCGATACTTTGGGCGGAGTGACCATTGATGTCGAGGGGAATATGTACCATTGGGACCCTGATCCCCGTCTGAATATCAATCTCAAAGCCGGGGTTCAGAGGTTGCAAGGGCAAGATGCCCTGCGCTACGTTAGATACCGCGGCGGGCCGACGGCTGATATCGGCCGTACCGGGCGGCAGCAGAAGTTCGTTAAAGCCCTGGTCGCTGAGATGTTCAAGACCAAAACTATATTCAAACTCCCCAAGCTGCTGCCGCAGATAAGCAATAGTGTCAAAACCAATATACCGATGAGCGATATGTTATTCATGGTAAAGATGGCGCAGGATTTTGACAATGTTACTATAGCCACCCAGACCCTGCCTGGATGTCCCTGGACCGAACCATCCAGCGGGGCCAGCTATTGGCTGGCAGATGATCAACTGGCAGATGGGATCATTGATAAGATGTTTTCCGGCCAGAAATTTGATGTAGCACAGGATCCGCCTTCATGGGTCAGGGCTCAAAGCCAGGGGAAATCCGCAGATACATCCGATACTACTGGTGAAGAAGTCGATGCCGATGCACCCATGGCCGAAGATGCCACCCTTGATCCGGATTTCGGCGGTGGGGGTGACCTTACTACGGGTACCGCCGGTAATAAGGATGCCCAGGCCGATACGGCAGGGAGTGACGTTACAACGGATGGTACAAGCAGCGACGAGCAGACTGTGCCCGCCGATCCGGCTCCGCAGGGCGGTACCGGGCCGGCAGTTCCGGCTGGCGATGACGTTAACAGCAGTCCGCAGCCGGTCGATAGCTCAACAGGTGGGGCGCCTATTGAAGGCTACTAATGTTTACTATTTTGCTTTGGGCAAGATCAGTTGTTCTTATAACTGGCCACGATCTCCCCGAAATAGAGCACGTGATAGTTATCATCTGAATAATATTTTTCCTTTATAGCCGGATCCAGAAAATCTGGATTCATCTCCTGGCGGAAAACCGTGCGGCATTCGTAGACCAGACCGCATTGGTCGATAACAGGGGCATTGGTAGACTGACCGTTGCCGATTGTCAGGTCCAACTCCCGGAACTTATCTATGTCACGCCCGGATTTGGTACCGGCTACACCCAGTTCCTTCTTGAATTGGTTGCCCAGCGGTACGCAAACTGAGAATTCACTGGCCTGTTCCATGAGTTCATAGGTATAACGGGTATATCGGACCATTACCATCAGAACGGGTTTGAACCATATACAGCCTATGGCGCCCCATCCTATTGTCATGGTATTTATTTTTTCACCGGCTCTCACGGAGAGAAAGGCCCCCCGGGGCAGTTGTTCCAGCATTTCCGGAGTAAACTCATAATAATTGGTACCTTTGCTCACTGATATAGTCTCCTTTCTTTTCTCACCCTAAAAATATGATTCCGTGGCCTTCATTTATCCATCCTCGACCAGTTCTATCCGCTCACCATCCGGACCTGTAAAAAAGGCTATCATCTGGCCCCAAGAGGTCCTGCGCGGGAATTCATCAGGGAACACTATGCCAGCTGCCGACAACCGGGTCATCTCAGCAGCAAGATCCCCCACGGTAAACGCGATATGATCATAGTGGCCGGTCTTCCTTTCACTGACCGGGTCCGGGGAATATTGAAGCAGTTCCAGGGTCTGGTTTCCCAGTTTCAGAGTCGCGATCTCCAGATTAGGCATTTTCTTATGATCGGACACGGTACAGCCCATCATTTCGCAATAAAAGCTTTGGGAGCGGTTGAGGTCCTGTACGGCAATCCCGATATGAGCCAGTCGGTACACAGGCATTCTCCTTATTATATGAGATTTGCTAACAACAGAATAACATATACCCGGACGATCCCGAAGAGGGTCTCCGCTAATGGAATTCTCCAGCTTGCGGTTGCCGGCAAAGGATTTCGCAATGGAATATATTATTCGGGCTATATTTGGTTAATACTAGAAAGAGACCGCATTCTATATTATTATTGAGTACGTGATAATTGTTCCCGATAAGGGGTCAGATAATAAGGAGGATGTTAATGAGCGGCAGTATCAAAAAGCGCGATGAGATCGCCCCCGAATTCAAATGGAAATTGGAGGATATTTATTCCGATGAAGCCGGGTGGGAAGCAGATTTTGAGAAGGTCAAAACCCTGAGTGCCGAGGTGGAAAAATACCAGGGTAAGATCGGCGATTCCGCCGAAGATATGCTGGCCCTGTTCAAGCTATCCGAGCAGTTGGAACGGCTCAGCGAAACCCTGTATGTTTATGCCCGGATGCGCCGGGATGAGAACAACGCCAATGCCCGTTACCAGACTATGGTGGACCGCATCGAAACTCTGGGGGT
>JBLMZJ010000099.1:0-49671 GCA_050258735.1 Deltaproteobacteria bacterium
CAATATGTACCCATGCGTATGGAAGATCAAGTCGTTGTTATCTATTGTGCTGTTAACGGATACCTCGATGATATTCCGAAGGACAAGGTAAGTGAATTCGAAGTCGACTTCTTGAAGTTCATGCGCAGTGCGAATGCCGATGTACTGAAAACCATCAGCGATACCGGAAAGATGGATGATGCCACTGAACAGAAATTGATCAAGGGTATCAATGAGTTCAAGTCCACTTTCGCAGTTTAGGTGGTGAAGTAGATGGCAGGAGCAGGTGCAAGAGAATACAAAAGAAGAATCCGCAGTGTAAAGAGCACCCAGCAGATAACCAAGGCTATGAAGATGGTTGCTGCCGCAAAATTGCGCCGTGCTCAGGAACACGCGCAGGCATCCAGGCCCTATACCGAGACTCTGCAGGGTACCTTGGCGCGTTTGGCTGCCGTGTCTTTTGATGTCAGACACCCTCTGCTGGAAAAACGTGAAGATGTTCGCAAGGTGGGCTACATCGTAGTCACCGCAGACCGGGGACTGTGCGGCGGGTACAATACTAATATTGTTCGCGAATGCAATATCGCAATAAAGGAAGATGAGCGTAAACCCGATTATGGGATTATTGCTGTAGGCCGGAAGGGCCGTGATTTCTTCCGTAAAACCGGTAAACTTGATGCTGAATTTGTCAATCTGGGCGACAATGTGAGTTATGCAGATGCTCGTGAAATTGCCCAGTATGTTATGAATGCTTATGAGAACAAGGAACTGGACGAGGTCTATTTAGTCTATGCCAAGTTTATCAACGCTCTGCGTCAGGTCCCGACCGCTGTTAAGGTGCTCCCCTTGGAGACACCGGAAGCGGAAGAGACCGAGGCCAGCACCAACGAACGGGTAATTGACTATATCTATGAACCCAGTGCCGAAGAGATTCTGCTCACGTTGCTGCCGAAGTATGTGGGCAGCCAGATCTACCATGCTATGCTGGAAGGCAAAGCCAGTGAGCATGGTGCGCGGATGACCGCTATGGGTAATGCTACTGATAATGCTAAAGAACTCATCGACAACCTGACCATGGTAATGAACAAGGTCAGACAGGCAGCCATCACTGATGAGATTCTGGATATCGTAGGCGGAGCCGAAGCCCTGAAGAAGTAGCACCTATTCCTAGTAGAGAGCCGAAGCTCTAAATAAAGGAGGAAAGTAGAGAATGGCTAATGTGACTCAAGGAGAGGTAGTCCAGGTCATCGGCGCGGTTGTTGACATCCGCTTCAAGCCTGGTGAGCTGCCCGACCTGTTAAACGCTATAACCATTAAATCCGATGATCAGGACGCCGGTGTAAGATGTGCACCGGGCCTGAATGTGACCCTGGAAGCCATGCAGCTCTTAGGTAATGACGTAGTAAGGTGCGTGGCACTGAAACCGACCGACGGAATCTCCCGCGGTATGAAGGCAACCAACACCGGCGCTGCTATTAAAATACCAGTTGGCGAAGGCTGCCTGGGAAGAATTCTGAATGTTTTGGGCGAGCCGGTTGATGATGGCGGCGAAATTACCGCTTCAGACTACTGGGAGATCCATCGCAGACCCCCGGCACTGGTTGACCAGGTTCCGGCTACCCAGCAGTTGGAGACCGGCATCAAGGTTGCCGACCTGATCTGCCCCTACGCTAAGGGTGGTAAGATCGGTCTGTTCGGCGGAGCCGGCGTAGGCAAAACCGTTATCATCCAGGAACTCATCCGCAACATCGCTTATGAGCACGGCGGATATTCGGTATTCACCGGCGTGGGTGAGAGAACTCGTGAAGGAAATGACCTCTGGGGTGAAATGACCGAGTCTGGTGTTCTTCCCAAGGTGGCCCTGATCTTCGGGCAGATGAACGAACCGCCCGGAGCTCGCCTCCGCGTAGGTATCACCGGAATGACCGTTGCGGAATATTTCCGTGACTTCTCCGGATTGGACGTTCTGATATTCATCGATAATATATTCCGTTTCGCTCAGGCCGGTAATGAGGTATCAGCGCTGCTGGGCCGCATGCCCTCCGCCGTAGGATACCAGCCCACCCTGGCAACTGACATGGGCTATCTGCAAGAGCGTATCACCACCACCCGTAAGGGTTCAATAACCTCCGCTCAGGCCGTATACGTGCCCGCTGATGACTTGACTGACCCGGCACCGGCGACGACCTTTGCTCACTTGGATGCCACCACCGTTCTTTCCCGTGCCATTTCGGAGTTGGGCATCTACCCGGCAGTGGATCCGCTGGATTCCACTTCCCGTATACTGGACCCGCAGATTGTTGGTGACAAACACTACAAGACCGCTCGCGGCGTGCAGCAGATACTGCAGAGATACAAGGAACTGCAGGACATCATCGCGATACTTGGTATGGACGAACTGTCCGACGAGGATAAAGTGGTTGTGGCCCGCGCCAGAAAGATCCAGCGCTTCCTGTCCCAGCCCTTCCACGTTGCTGAACAGTTCACCGGTTCGCCTGGTATCTATGTACCGGTTGCTGAGACTGTTGAGTCCTTTGGTCAGGTGTTGGAAGGCAGACACGATGCTCTGCCGGAAGCTGCATTCTATATGGTGGGTAATGTCGATGGCGCCATCGCCAAAGCTAAGAAGATGGAGGCGTAGCATATGGCAGACAACACCTTCATGGTAGAGATAGTAACTCCGGAAGAGATCCTCTTCAGAGATGAGGTTCAGTTTCTGGTTGCTCCCGGTACCGAAGGTGAACTGGGTATCTTACGGAATCATGCGCCGCTGGTTGGAGCATTGAAAATCGGTGTGCTGCGCTATAAGGATCCGAATGGTAACCAGAAGAAGATGGCTGTCAGCGGCGGCTTTATGGAAGTTGTGGATAATGTAGCCCGGGTTCTGGCTGAAACGGCTGAGCAAGGAGAGAATATCGATGTGCTCAGAGCCAAACAGGCCAAGGAAAGAGCCGAAAAGCGGCTGCAGGCCCGTGACGAGACCATAAATGCTCTTAGAGCTGAGATGGCTTTGAAGAGAGCTATTGCCAGACTGAAGGCAGCGGGAGTAGAATAATCAATAGAGAGCTTAATCCAGCCGGAAGGGGTTAACACTCCTTCCGGCTTTGGATATGGCATAGAAAAATACGGATTGCCGTATAATGTTAAGGGGTCAGTTATTGAGGTTGTCCGACCATGAAAAATGAATTACTGAAATATCTTATTATTGTGACCTTGTGCTATTACCTGCTCAAAGGCTTGATTTATCTGCTGTTGTGGCAAACCACTAAAAGAGTTCAGGATAGCGCACTGGCAGCCAAACAAAGAGAGAAAGAAAAGAGAAAAATTGAAGAACAAATCTGGAATCCAGATACGGATGATCAAAATTGATTTCCCGTAGCTATGGGAGGTAATGGTGTGCATACTGCTTTTCTGATCTTAATAATTGTGGTTTTATCGGCCAGTCTGCTTTTTGGCCTGGTAATATGGTATCAAACCATAAAGTTCCAGAAGAAGGCTGCTGCGGCCAAGGTAAGACAGGAGGAGTATATCCGCTTGTTACGCCAGCAGAAGGAAGAAGAAAAAGCGGCAGCACTGGCCCAAGCACAGGATCAAGCCGAAGAAGAAAACCGGGAATCCCAGGAAGAGGTTGCCCAGGCAGAATAGTACACGATATATTATGAAAACGAATGACCTGCATCCATTTGCAGGTTCGCTATCATGTAATTTGCTATCAATGCCCAATGACCATATATATGACCAATAGCACCGAGCGGTGCTTTTTTGTTTTCATGGGATGGCGTATAATGCCATCCCATGTTTTTTATTGGGCAGGATAATAAGTTGGTACTTACTGGTGGAATAAAGCGGGGGTGAGGTGTCAAGAATCTATTTAGCAGCCAAGGGAGGGGAACCAATGCAAAAGGCATTTGTATATTTTTTCATATTTATTTTTTTGAGTTTGCTGGGCAACTTTGCCGCAGATTACTCGATGGCCCGTCAAGTAGCCGGCAGGTCACCGTATTACCTATGTTTTGCATCAATCGGTGCAATTTCACTCGAATCACGATTAGACTGCTGGGCTAAACTAGAAGCAAATCTGGATGATGATGAAATGTGCGCAAAACTGGCAGACATACTTAAACCGTTAAATATATCACCCGCTTATGGTCAGATTACCCTGGACCACCAGAATCAAATCCGTAAACTGCATTTTAATTGTATAAATAAAGGCGTTGACTATCAGGTGCTCATCGCCAGCAGTTCAGAGGGCAAGGGAACGGATTTTATAGTAACGATAAAAACCGAAGATTCAAGGGTAAATCTGCAGGAAGTGGCCCGGCGGCTCAAATCTAATGGCCTGATGGATTGGAAAGCCTATTTTCTTTACAGTGGGAAAATGCCTGAACCCCTGAATCAGGCAGCTCAAAACGAGCTGATGAAGGTTGTCTTGAAGCCTTTTAAGGGTCAAGAAATAAACCGTTACCAGGATAATCGAATGACAGTAGTAACCGCTTATAGCCCGGTTTTGGACTGTGATAGTGTAGATCTGGCAGGCCGGGATTGTAATCTCCAGGCATCTGTCCGCCGGGACGCTATAACTAATGTTAGCTATGTGTATTTGGGAAGTCCGTTAATTCTTGGGGATTATTAGGCAGCCCGTATCAGGGAGGTGAAACCTGGGTTTGGAATTATCTATAAAAGGCAAAACACCGCTGCGGGGAGAGGTCGAGATCAGTTCATCTAAAAATGCAATACTCCCTATATTGGTAGCTGCTTTACTCGCTGACGATACCGTAACTATAAATAAGGTCCCTGAGATCAGGGATGTCATTATTATCAATGAACTCATAAATTCATTAGGAGTTGAAGCCCGCTCTGAAGATGGAAGCGTGGTTTTAAAGGGGGAGCCCAATGGTCTCAACCCGCCCTATGAACTGGTTCGCCAGATGCGGGCCTCCTTTCTGGTAATGGGACCTCTGCTGGCCAAACAGGGCAAGGTAAGGATAACTCTGCCTGGCGGATGTGCGATCGGTACCAGGCCGGTCGATCTTCATCTGAAAGGACTCAAGGCCATGGGTGCCAAAATAGATATAGCATCGGGGGATGTCATCGCCACAGCCCGCAAATTAATCGGAAATCATGTATATCTGGACTTTCCCAGCGTAGGGGCGACCGAAAACATTATGATGGCGGCCTGCATTGCAGACGGTACCACCTATATCGAAAATGCCGCACTGGAGCCAGAGGTAGTAGATCTGGCAAACTTCATCAATCACCTGGGAGGTAATATCAGCGGAGCCGGGAGCAACGTAATAAGGATACGCGGAGTAAGAAAACTAAGAGGCGGTGATTATACGCCGATCCCGGACCGGATCGAAGCCGGAACCTATATGGTAGCGGCATCCGCCAGTGCAGGAAAGGTCCTAATCAAGAACGTAGTACCGGAGCATATCAAGGCAGTTACCGCCAAGCTGAGGGAAAGCGGAGCTGAGGCGGAAGAGAAAGGCAATCAGATCGAAGTCAGCCGATCTCAGGAAATCAAGCCATTATATATCAAAACCTTGCCTTATCCGGGTTTCCCGACAGATATGCAGGCACAGTATATGGCTTATCTTAGCTGTGCCGACGGCAGTAGTGTTATTACCGAATCTGTTTTTGAAAACCGTTTTATGCATATCCAGGAGCTTCTGCGGATGGGGGCCAGGATAAGGACCGAAGGCCGTACAGCAGTTATTAAGGGAGAAAGAGAACTTACCGGCGCCAGAGTGAAGGCCACAGACCTTAGAGCTGGTGCAGCATTGCTTATCGCAGGACTTAATGCCAGAGGCACAACGGTGATAAGTGACAGTGAGCATATTGACAGGGGCTATGAGAACATCGTGGAAAAGCTCAACTCTCTAGGGGCACAGATCATAAGACACCAGGAAATATAAGTGTAAACAAAGACCGGAGGTATGATCCTCCGGTTTTTTTAATATCTATGTAAGTATGAAGATCAGAAGGTTAATACTATTTTTAATACTTATAGGCTTGTTGCTTCTGCTGTCAGCTGCTGTCTGGTGTTCCCGGGACAAGCAGGAAACTCATCGTATTATACCGCCCAAGATCACACTCTATATCAGTGGGAATGACCAGCGCGTATCCTTGACCATGGAGGAGTACATAACCGGGACCGTAGCTGCCGAGATGCCGGCCTCGTTCGAGAATGAAGCGTTGAAGGCCCAGGCAGTCTGTGCCCGGACCTATGCATTGAACCGGATGGTCAACGGAAGAAAATATGAACAAAATTCCGATCTCTCCGACGATATCACCTGCTGTCAAGCCTACGTTTCTGACCGTGAATTTAGTCAACGCCATCCCTATAACACTGAAGAATACCTCCAAAAAATCCAGCAGGCGGTGAAGGAGACCCAGGGACAGGTCATGCTGTATAAGGGAGAACCGCTGGATGCTCTGTATTGTTCGACTTGTGGAGGCAGGACCGAGGATGGCGGCGACAAACAACCTTATCTTCGCGGAATCGTATGCCCCTACTGCAAGTCATCACCCCGCTACACTACTACACAAACCTTTTCCGACCGCCAACTGGATAGCCTGTTGGGTCTCCCCGGCAGGGACATCGGGATAACAGTGACAAAGGCCAGCGGTTCGGGCCGCATCCAGCAAATAAAGATCAATGATAAAACCATGACCGGCGAACAGCTAAGAAACGCTTTAGGGTTACCATCTACCTGGTGTTCTTTTCAGTTCAAAGGTAACACACTGACTGTTACCAGCCGCGGCTATGGGCACGGAATAGGTCTATGCCAGTTCGGAGCCAATGGCATGGCCAGGCAGGGCTATAACTACCGGCAGATTCTTCACCACTACTATCAGAATTTTGAACTCTGCCAATTGCAGTATTAGGCTGCGCTTACAAATAAGTTCTTGACCCCCCTTTTGCTGAATATATTTGTTAAAAAACCAGGTGATGTTAAAAAGCTTTAGCTGGGGGAGGTCAGGCATGCAGAACTATATCAGAAAACGGGCGGTGAGGATCGCCCAGCACATAATCAATACTTCCGATACGGTAAGACAGACGGCGCATGTTTTCGGTATCAGCAAGAGCACGGTCCATAAGGATGTTTCTGAGCGTTTACCAAGGATCAATCAGGCCATGGCAGAGCAGGTCAAAAACATTCTGGAAAAGAATAAGGCTGAAAGACACCTGCGCGGCGGGGAGGCAACCCGTTTAAAATATGCCGGTAATTCAGCAGAGTTAGGAACGGAAGCCGCCAGCCCACCGCTTTAAACCCGCAGATGGCCTGGCCATCCCCTTGTATAGTTGATGGACAGGTTTGCTTTTTTTTGGTTGAAAATATCATAGCAATAGCAGATGATAACAGGTAAAATAAAGTCTATACATGTAAATATTTCAGGAGGGCCTGTTATTAAGATGTGGTTTGAAGAAGATATTGGGATCGACCTGGGTACTGCCAGCGTACTGGTTTTCAAAAAGGGCAAGGGTATAGTATTGCATGAACCTTCCGTGGTGGCGATCGATAAGAGCACTAACAAGGTCATCGCCGTCGGCGAAGAGGCACGCCAGATGCTGGGAAGGACCCCGGGTCACATCGTAGCCATAAGGCCGCTCAAAGAAGGGGTCATCGCTGACTATGATACTACCGAAAAGATGCTCACCTACTTCGTCCGCAAGATCATGGGCCGCCGTTTGTTTTTCAAGCCCCGGGTAATTGTCTGCATTCCCACCGGAGCCACCGATGTAGAGGAAAGAGCAGTGAGACAGGCCACTCTATCATCCGGAGCCCGGCAGGCCTTTATTATAGAGGAACCTATTGCTGCAGCCCTGGGGGCAGGTATCAACATCTCGGGCGCTACTGGTAACATGGTAGTAGATATCGGCGGCGGTACGTCAGATATTGCGGTTCTCTCGCTGGGAGGGGCGGTCTGTAATGCTTCGCTTCGCATTGGCGGGGACAAGTTTGACGAGGCCATAATCCGTTTTGTCAGGCGCGAGTATAATTTGATGATCGGGGAACGTTCGGCTGAAGAGATCAAGATTCGTATAGGCACCGCCTGGGTCACCGACGCCAATCGAAACAACTCCATGGAGGTCAGGGGGCGGGATTTACTGACCGGTTTACCCAAGACCATTACAATGACATCGGCAGAAGCCTGGGAAGCCTTGCAGGAACCAGTGCTTGGCGTTATAGAAGGAGTCAAAAAGGTTTTGGAGGTCACTCCTCCGGAGCTGGCCGCAGATATCGTCAATAACGGTATCGTTATGACCGGCGGCGGTTCTCTGCTGAACGGGCTGGATACCATCCTTTCCAAGGAGACCAACCTGCCGGTGCACATCGCTGATGATGCCATTTGCTGCGTAGCCCGTGGTACAGGAAAGGCCCTGACCCAGATGAAGATCCTCAGCCGTACGCAGAACAGAGGGCCAAAACGGGTGCTATAAATAATTGTAAGTTTTGGAATTATGAATTTTAAATTAAGGTAGAAATGCAAAGCATTTCTACCTTTTTTTATAGAGGAAAGGACTCTTTCCAGTCTCATTAAAAATTAAGAATTTAAAATTCAAAATTCGTTAAGGTATTTATCCATTCTCTCGATATCTATATATAGTAGGTTTGACACCTGGGAGGTTTAGGATTTGATTAAAGGTTTATATACCGCAGCAGCGGGAATGATGATGCAGATGGCCCGTCAGGATGCGATAGCAAACAACCTGGCCAACGTAAATACCGGCGGTTATAAGCGGCAGACCGCCATATCCAAGGAATTTCCGCAGATGCTGATCAGCCGCCTGGGAGAATCCAAATATAACCGCCAGGGAGTGCTGGAACCAGTGCAGCCCAAGGTTATCGGCGGTGTAGGAACCGGAGCCTGTATAGATGCTGTTTACACTGATTATCAGGAAGGGCGTCTCCGCAGTACGGAGCAGCCCACCGATTTTGCCCTGGCCGATAATGGGGTCACTATAGGTGATGCAACTTTTAATCCGGGCTTTTTCGTGGTCAACACCCCAGATGGTGCGCGCTATACCCGCAACGGGGAGTTCAAGTTGAACAGTGAGGGTTATCTCTCCACCAACCAGGGATATCTGGTGCTGGATACCGATAATCAGCCCATCCAGATCGAGGGTGAGTTCACAGTAGATAAACAAGGCCGAATCTCAGTAAACGGTGAGGAGATCGCTCAACTGCAGGTGGTCACTTTCCCCAATCCCAATTTGTTGGAGCGGATCGGCGACAATCTTTACAATTCCGCCGAACAGGCTACGCTGATAGAAAATCCTCAGATACTGCAGGGATATATCGAAGACTCCAATGTTAACGCCGTGCAGGAGATGGTCACATTGATAAGCTGCACCCGGGCTTATGAATCACTACAGAAGATGGTGCAGGCCGAAGATGAATTGAATGACGTAGCCATCAACCAGGTAGCCGCTACAATGTAACGTTAAATAAAGACCCGCCGCCAGGCGGGTTTTTTCAGGCCAATGACAAAAGCGAATATCTGTGTTGTCACAAAAAGCCCGCTCAATCAACGTACGCCAGTACGCCTCAATCGCGGGCTTTTCGCACGCCTTGATCTTCACTTCCGTCATCGCCCTGTCATCTTACCGACTTTGTCGACAATCTGAAAACCCGGCGTAAGGCGGGTTTATCCTCCGATACTGCACAAGTTTAACTAAAATTTACACAGATGCACACAGATTAAATGATAGTTTATTATTAAAAGGGAAAACGGTTTTCTTTACAGAATTAATGAAGATTATATAGAGCTAACTACATCAGATGGATAATTAGTATTTAGGAACAATATGAAATATAATCTGTGTTAATCTGTGTGTATCTGTGGCTAAAAAATCCCCGGAGGTATTCTTTTGGAACGTGCAAATATTTTAGGCTGCGGTGTTGATCTGATTTCCATGGAAGAAGCGGTTGCAGCCATCGAGAAGATGGTGGAATCAGGCAGGCCGCATCAGGTGATCACCTTGAATGCAGAAATAATATATCAAGCCCGTGAAGATGCTGATCTGCAAGGTATCATAAACAGTGCTGATCTGGTGACACCTGATGGGATCGGGGTGGTCTGGGCGGCCGGTCGCCTGGGTCACCGTAGTGCAGGAAGAGTCACCGGCATCGATTTGTTGGAGCGTCTGGCAGCCAGATCTGCCCAGCTTGGCTGGAAGGTGTACCTGTTGGGATCGGCACCCGGCGTGGCCGAGGCAGCCGGACGTATACTGCAGGATCGTTATCGGAGTTTGAATGTTGTAGGTACCCATCATGGTTATTTTAAACCCGATGAAGTTCCTGCCCTGCTGCAAGAGATCAACCACCTGACCCCTGATCTGTTATGCGTGGCCCTGGGGGCACCCGGGCAGGAGATATGGATAGATCATTACAAGGAACAACTGGGTGTACCGGTCATGATAGGAGTCGGTGGCAGCCTTGATGTGATCGGCGGCTTTAAACAGAGAGCCCCTGAGCTGTTCATAAAACTGAACCTGGAATGGTTTTATCGCCTGGTGTCAGAGCCGTCACGCCTGAAGCGGCAGATGGTCCTGCCGCGCTTTGCTATGCAGGTGATCCGAGAAAAATATCGCAAAAGTTCTTAATGGATGCAGGCGGCTGCACCGCTGGCAGCACTTGATAGCGACCAAAGGGAGCATCAGGTGTGCCTGCAGGGCGATCTTATGGCGAAGCAGATTTGAAGGCGTATCAGCCGTAGGGTGGATACCGACGTCCAGGGATGGACTAGTGCAGCGGTGCCATGGATGGCAAGGAGCGGCCATATCCGCCCGATGGCAACAGTTACGTGGGCAAATGGAATCCTTTAAGATATCATTAGAAAGCAGCACGGAACGAGGAGGGTTTTACTGTGAAAGACAATCAGATATTTGCTCTGGATATCGGCACCAGGAAGATCGTCGGGTTGGTAATGGAAAAAGGTCCGGCCAGTTACCAGGTGGTAGATGCCGAGATGATTGAACACAGTACCCGCGCTATGATGGATGGGCAAATACACGATGTTGAAGCCGTAGCTGCCGCCATACAGGAAATCAAAAACCGGCTGGAAAACCGGTTAGGGTCCAAGCTAGAGGCTGCCGCTGTAGCCGCCGCCGGGCGGGCTTTGAAGACCGCCTGCGGGCAGATACGTAAAAAAAGAGGCGTTTTAAATGAGATGACCCGGGACGAGGTACAAGCCCTGGAAATCGAGGCGGTGCAGCAAGCGCAGTACCAACTTTCCCAACAGGATGGTGAAACCAAAGAACGAGGCAACTACTTTTGCGTAGGCTACAGTGTGACCAGGTATCTGTTGGAGGATCAGGAGATCGGCAGCCTGATCGGGCAGGTCGGCGCTGGGATGGCGGTAGAGGTAGTAGCCACCTTCCTTCCGCGGGTGGTAGTAGACAGTCTTTTTTCTTCCCTGAAAAGGGCCGGGCTTGAGGTAGCCAGCCTGACCCTGGAACCGATCGCCGCCCTGTCGGTGGCCATCCCTCCGTCCATGCGACTTTTGAACCTGGCCCTGGTCGATATCGGGGCGGGGACTTCGGATATAGCCATAGTCAAGGAAGGGAAGATCCTGGCCTATGCCATGGTACCGGTAGGCGGGGACGAATTGACCGAATTCCTGGCCGGGGAGTACCTGTTGGATTTCAATAGTGCCGAAGCTATGAAACGAAAACTGGACAGCGAACCCGAAGTTGAGATGATCGATATATTAGGTAATAAATCAGTGATCAGCAGCAGCGAGGTCATTGAAGGACTCCACCGGATAACCGGCGAGCTGGCCCGGGATATTGCCGGCAATATATTATCGCTCAATCTGAAAGCTCCTTCGGCGGTGATCTGTGTAGGAGGCGGCAGCCTGACCCCCAAGCTGACCGGTGCTCTGGCTGCTCATCTGGAACTTTCCGCCAACCGGGTAGGGTACCGGGCTCCAGGTAATGTAAACGAAATAGAATTCACCGCCGAATTCCTGCGTGGGCCGCAGGGGGTCACGCCCCTGGGCATAGCATATAACTGCTTTACCATTCCCCCGGTGCCCTTTACCCGGGTATCTGTCAATGGGGGCGACATCGCCTTATGGAACATGGGTGAACTGACGGTAACTAATGCCTTGCTCAGTTCGGGCATTTCCCTCGCCAATATATACGGCAAGCCAGGCCTGGGCAAAACCATTGAAGTAAATGGTTATGTCAAGATATATAAGGGGGAAATGGGGACCCCGCCTGCGATCAAGGTTAATGGAGAACCTGCCACCCTCGAAACGCCGGTGCGGGAAGGGGACTGTATCGAGTTTGCCCCTGGGGTAGATGGAAAAAACGTTGACTTACGGGTTAAAGATATCATGCCGGCACTGCAGGGACAGGCTGTCGTCAACGGCGAAAAGACTGATATGCAGCCGGTAGTAATGATCAATGGGCGCCGTTCTGAACCAGACGAGGAGATCCCTGACCGGGCCAAAATCGATTATAAGAGTGTAAACAGCCTGCAGAACATCCTGCTTCGGGCTGGTGTTGGTGAACAATGGCTGGAAAAACGCCAGTACCGATACTTTCTTGATGATCGCGAGATGTTTGTGCAGTGGTCTCCATTGGAGGTCACCGTTAACGGGATCAAGGCGGATATCAATGATAAAGTGGAAAACGGTGCGGAGATCGTCTATAGCACGGGACGGCTCTACCCTAGCATCAGTGATTTGTTGGGGGAGAACGAGCAGGTCGACCTCGTGGTGACGGTCAATGGTGATCAGGTCCGCCTTAAGGGCAAAGGTGCCGGGATCACTATGAACGGTCAAAGAGTAAGCCGGCATGAACCCATTGAAGAAGGAGCGCGCCTGTACCTGGACCGGGGCCAGGGATTGGCCATACTCAGTGATATTTTTCAAATCATCGAAATGAAACCGGTTTTATCCGGCCGGTTGTTGATCAAAGTAGATGGCGAACCAGCCGGCTTTACTACTCCCATCCGCAACGGCAGCGTGATAGAACTGAACTGGGAGAGCTGACGAGAATTGACCACAGACGAAGCCGGGTTTTTAGCGCAGATTAACACAGATTATTGGCCCGAGTGCCTTTTCATTCTAGGGGCTGATTCCGACGGCCACGGATGGCCTAGTATCGCGGGCGCCAGGACGGCACAGGAGCGATGCGACGGCCACGGATGGCCTAGTATCGCGGGCGCCAGGACGGCGCAGGAGCGGCCATATCCGCCCATTGCATTTGGGAGGGGCATCAGAGATCGTCCGAGACCACTGAAAAAATGCTCTCCAGACAATAGAGACGCCGACAGAATTAACGTCAGACGGTTGACCCCATCCCATTCCTCTCTTCAAATACCCAACAGAAAAATCAGTGTAAATCCCCCTGCGGGGGCAACACCCTGCGAGTGCAACGATGCAACCTAGCAGTTGCCATTGCCGTCATTGTGCGCCTTCGCTCTATTAAGGCCGCTGTGGCAAAAAATCGTTCCCCTGTGCTTGATCAATGATAAAAGGCATGTAACTTGGCAAAGCTATTAAACAAATTCTGCCTTTTACAATAGGAAAAAAGTAGTTTACTTTTGTGGCCTGGGCAGTTTACAATGTTACTAAGGTCAAATAAAGTCAAAGAAGGAATGGCAGATGAAAAAGAGCCTGGCTGACAAAATAGAACAATACCTTAAGGTACTAATTGAAAGAAGCGAGGACAAGCAGATCGAGATCCAGCGGGCGGAGCTGGCAGAAACCTTTTCCTGTGTGCCTTCCCAGGTAACCTATGTCCTCAATACCAGATTTACTGAAGATGAGGGGTTTTTGACCGAGAGCAGGCGCGGCGGAAAGGGTTTTGTCCGCATAACCCGGTTTCATTTTGAGTCGGACGCAGCTGTCCTGCCCAATCGGGTCGAGTTGATGAGATATCTTGAAAGACTGCTGGAGCAAGGGATGATAAGTCAGAGCGAACAGGAGATACTCAACCACCTAATCATCTATGCCTTCAGGGACATTACCGTAGACCAGAGGAACCGGCTTTTCAAGTCGCTCCAGCATGTTTTGGCTGACTATTTCAGCCAGACCGGCCAGTCATAGAGGGGAGAGATAGCCATGTACTGTGATGAATGCAAGAAAAGGCCGGCCAGCGTACATCTTACCCAGATGTTCAACGGCCAGACCACGGAATCGCATTATTGTGAGGAATGTGCCACCAAAAAAGGTGCGGTCATCTTCAATATGGATACCACTTTTTCCATACCTAATATCCTGGCCAGCTTTTTCGGTCATAATATGCAAGAACTGCCGGCGCCTGCCGTTGGGAGAAACTGTGACAACTGCGGCATGAGTTTCAATGATATCCGCCAGAGCGGGAAATTGGGCTGTTCAGAATGCTATGCCGCCTTTGACGAAGAATTGGAACCTACCCTGCGCGGAATGCACGGCAACAGCCAGCATATCGGCAAGGTCCCGGCCCGGGGAGGAGAAAAGGTAATTCTTAGAAAGCAGGTTGAAGCCATGAAGAGCCGCCTGCAGCAGGCAGTTGCCGAGGAAGACTATGAGAAGGCGGCCCAGATAAGAGATGCCATTAAAGATATGGAGAAGAAACTTGGTTGATGGAGGAGGGAAGGATAATGCACGCTGATCAGTTGCTCACCAATACCTTTGTAAGCTGGATGGAGGCCGAAAAGGGCCCGATATCGGATATCGTTGTCAGCAGCCGCATCCGATTGGCCAGGAACCTTTCCCGGATCCCCTTCCCTCATCTGCTGGACAGCCAAAAAGGCCAGGAGTGTCTGCAACAGATCAAGGAAGCCTGGGGTAAGATTGAAAATGGCGAATTGGGAGCTCTGGAGCTGCTTACCCTTGATGAGCTAAACCCGTTGCAGCGCCAGATCCTGGTAGAAAAGCATCTTATAAGTCCACTGCATGCCTCGTCCAGTGATAATTACCGCGGGGTCCTGGTCAATGGAGACGGCTCCCTGGCTATTATGATAAATGAAGAAGACCATATACGGATCCAGTGTCTGCTGCCCGGACTGCAATTAGGAGAATGTTACAACAAGGCCCAGGCTATAGATGATGAATTAGAAAAGAACCTGAATTTTGCTTTCGATGAGGCCCGGGGTTATTTGACCTCATGTCCTACCAATGTAGGGACCGGGATGCGGGCATCGGTCATGCTCCACCTTCCGGCAGTGGCTATCAGCGGGCTGGCTAACCGGATCTTCCAGAACATCAGCCAGTTCGGTATGACGGTAAGAGGCCTCTATGGTGAGGGCAGCGAGGTGATCGGCAACTTCTTTCAGTTGTCCAACCAGGTTACCCTGGGTCAAAGCGAAGAAGATATCGTTACCCATTTGACCAGTTTAGCCATGCAGGTTGTAGAACAAGAGAGGGTCATGCGTAACCGACTGGAATCTGACATGAAGTATCAGTTAGAAGACCGGGTAGGCAGGGCTTTCGGGATACTTACCAATGCCCGGATCATCACCTCCAGTGAGGCGATTGCCCTATTGTCAGATCTGCGTCTCGGCGTAGATATAGGTATGATTTCCGGCATCAAGACCGGCGCCCTCAACGAACTGGTGGTGGCCATGAGTCCGGCCCACCTTCAGCAAAAGGCCGGTCAGGAAATGGATGGCTATAACCGCGACCTCGTTCGCGCCCAGGTCATCCAAGAAACCCTGCGGGGCGAGGGGGACAACGAGGAATCAGCCACAGATTAACACAGATTTATTGTCCAGTAGGTATAAATAAGGATTTGATATTAATAGCAAGAATACAGTAATAAAAATAGTTTCTATTAGGGTAAAAACAATCTTTAAATATTTTTTGATATGCAAGGCCATGGCGAAAACGGGTTTTATGATACACCATTACACAGAAAAATCTGTGCTATCCGTGTAATCTGTTGCTATAAAAAATCCCCCAAAGGAGGTTGGTTTTATGTTTAGACGTTTTACGCAGAGAGCTAGAAATGCGGTGGTTCATGCCCAGGATGAAGCCAGACAGCTTAATCATCCCGCCATTGGCACCGAGCATATATTGTTGGGGTTATTGCGGGAAGGCGAAGGAGTGGGCGCCCGTGCTTTGCTCAACATGGGAATCGATTTAGAAAAAGTGCGGGAAGAGGTCAATCGACTGATCGGGCAGAAGGCAGGTACTGCCGAGAGATCATCCGGTGATTTGCCCATAACCCCCAGAGCCAAGCAGGTTTTCAACCTGGCTTTTGATGAAGCGAGACTGCAGGGGGTCAACTATGTAGGGACTGAGCATCTTTTGTTGGCATTGGTACGGGAAGAAGAGGGTGTGGCCGGACAGGTTCTGACCGGGATGTCGATCAAGCTGGACGACATCCGTGAGCAGGTCATGCAGTTGTTGGGCGGAGAATCGGCCGGTTACAGTAACAACGGCTCCGGTGAGCCAATAGGCAATCAGGCTCCGCCGCCGACACCTGGACGCAAGAAGCCGCGCAGCAAGACCCCGACCCTGGATGCTTTCAGTCGCGACCTGACGGCTGATGCTGCCGAAGATCGCCTGGATCCCGTTATCGGGCGGGAAAAGGAGATCGAACGGGTAGTGCAGATATTATCCCGCCGGACCAAGAACAATCCGGTCTTGATCGGTGATCCCGGTGTAGGCAAAACCGCTATCGTAGAAGGGCTGGCCCAGCGTATCCATGATAATAGGGTGCCGGAGATACTGGGCAACAAGCGCGTGGTAGCCCTGGATTTGTCATCCATGATCGCGGGGACTAAGTATCGCGGAGAATTTGAGGACCGGCTGACCAAGACTGTCAACGAGATCAAGGCGGCCGGTGATGTAATAGTATTTATCGATGAAATGCATACCATAGTGGGAGCTGGAGCGGCCGAGGGGGCCATAGACGCCGCTAATATCCTGAAGCCTTCCCTGGCCCGGGGCGAGTTCCAGTGTGTGGGGGCCACCACCCTGGATGAATATCGCAAGCATATTGAGAAGGATGCGGCCCTGGAGAGACGGTTCCAGCCGATTATCGTAGATGAACCCAGTATCGAGGAGAGTATAGAGATCCTGCGGGGGCTCCGGGACCGCTATGAGGCGCATCACGGGGTCAAGATCAAGGATGAAGCCCTGGAGGCGGCCGTAAAGCTGTCGTCTCGCTATATCAGCGATCGTTATCTGCCGGATAAAGCCATTGATCTGATCGACGAGGCATCCTCACGGGTACGCTTGGCTAATTATGTGCTGCCGGATGAGCTCAAGGCGAAGGAGCAGCAACTATCAGATATAGCCAAAGAAAAAGAAGAAGCCATCAATGCCCAGGAATATGAGAAAGCTGCACGGATGCGGGATGAGGAGCAGAAACTCAGGGACGAGATCGAAAACGCACGCAAAGAGTGGCAGAACCAGCGCAGTTTGCAGATAGGAACAGTTGGCGAGCCTGAAATAGCCATTATTGTGGCCAGTTGGACCGGGATCCCGGTCAGCAAGTTGGAGGAAGAAGAAAGTGAAAGGCTGGTGCACCTAGAGGATGTCCTGCATAAAAGGGTCATAGGTCAGGAAGAGGCCATATCAGCCGTTGCCAGGGCTGTGCGGCGGGCACGGGCCGGGCTCAAGAATCCCAAGCGGCCTATCGGATCCTTCGTTTTCCTTGGGCCGACTGGAGTAGGCAAGACCGAGCTCGCCAGGGCTCTGGCCGAGGCCATGTTTGGCAGTGAGGATGCAGTGATCCGCCTGGATATGTCAGAGTACATGGAAAAGCATGCGGTTTCACGTATGATCGGTTCGCCGCCCGGTTACGTAGGTTATGAAGAAGGCGGCCAACTGGCGGAAAAAGTCCGGCGTAAGCCCTATTCGGTGATACTCTTGGATGAAATTGAAAAGGCCCATCCCGATGTCTTCAATATCCTGCTCCAAGTACTGGAGGACGGACGTTTGACCGACGGACAGGGCCGCACCGTAGATTTCCGCAATACCATAGTGATCATGACCTCCAATGTCGGGGCAGAATTTATCAAGAACACCAAAAAGGTTGGTTTTAGTCGGGCAGTGGATGAGGCAGAGAACTATGCGCAGATGAAGGACCGTATCATGGAACAGCTCAAACTGGCTTTCCGGCCCGAGTTCATGAACCGTCTCGATGAGGTCATCGTCTTCCATAGCCTGACCGAGGAAGAATTGAAAAAGATAGTCGATCTGCTCCTGTCTGACTTGATGGTGCGGGTGCATGAAGCCGATTATGCATTGGAGATAACCGATGCAGCCAAAGCTCTGATCATGAAGCAGGGCTATGAACCGGCCTATGGTGCCAGGCCCCTTAAACGTGCCATCCAGCGCTTGGTTGAGGACAGTGTCTCGGAAGAGATCCTGAAGAAAACCTTTTCACCGGGGGATAAGATCCTGGTAGATGCCGAAAATGATAATATTGTCATCAAGAACAGCCCCGGGGTTGAGTAATGACCGTACAGACCGAGCAAAAAACGTGAAGGTAAGCTACGAAAGACGATCTCTCAGTTGAGGCAAGAATGATGAGCCACTTCAATAGTCGGGTTTTTGTAAGACTTTGGTGACTCCTTTTGCTGGAACCTCAATCTGAGGCACTAGGAAGCACAGCGATTGAGGCGTACATGCGATACGTTGATTGAGCTGGGCTTCCTTGTAACGATGGGGTTAAGGTTCTCCTGATGGGATCAATGAAGATCTGTTGAAACCAAAGGTTAGGGTGTCTATTGAGACTAACCTCAACGGTAATACTAGTTTTCGAACGGGATTCAGGTTTTTTGACAGTCCGAGGAGAGTCTAGTGCCCAGACTCTCCTTTTTGCTTACATTTGCCCGTTATACAATAAACTTTCCTTTTGTTGGTCAGAAAACAGGTGATAAATGGTATCATAATACTATAATCGCAGCGCAGAAAGTACGATGCTATTTTTAGGAGTCTGAATATGGCCAAGATCACTACCCGGTACGTATGCTATGAATGCGGATATGAATCTCCCAAATGGATGGGCAGGTGTCCGTCCTGCAACGAGTGGAATACCCTGGTAGAAGAGGCGGAGGATAAAAAATCACGCATCCCGGCCGGGAAAAGGGTAAATGCCATAACCCTGGACTCCATTGGTGATGAGGATGTTTATCGGGTAAGCAGCGGAATAGGAGAATTGGACCGCGTCCTCGGCGGGGGCATCGTTCCCGGATCCGTGATCCTGCTGGGCGGTGATCCCGGTATAGGAAAGTCTACGCTGCTTTTACAGGTGGCCAGCGCCATGGCTGGAGAAGGTGCGCGGGTACTGTATTTATCCGGTGAGGAATCCCTTAAGCAGATCCGTCTGCGCTCGCTGCGCCTTGGTATCAACAGCAGCAGTATTTACTTGTTGAATGAACAGGATATCAACCAGCTGGATGAGTATGTCGATGAAATCAAGCCTACCATCATGATCATCGATTCGATCCAGACCGTATATACCCCGGATATCACTTCTTTGCCAGGCAGTGTAGCCCAACTGCGGGAGTCTACTGCTCGTATTATGAACATTGCTAAAAAGAGAGATATCCCTTTCTTCCTGGTGGGTCATGTAACCAAGGAAGGGGCCCTGGCTGGCCCCAAAGTACTGGAACATATGGTTGATGTTGTAATATACTTTGAGGGAGAAAAGAACTTTTCCTTTCGACTCCTGCGCGGGGTAAAGAACCGTTTCGGGTCGACTGATGAGATCGGCCTGATGGAGATGAGCGGGCAGGGACTGGTGGAGGTAATAGACCCGTCCTATGTTTTTCTCACATCTTCCAATAAAGATTGTCATGGCACCGCTATTGCCGCCAGTTTTGAAGGCAGCCGTCCTCTCCTGATCGAGATCCAGGCTCTGGTAGCGCCTAACGGACCGGGTTATGGCCGCCGCATGGCCTCCGGCATAGACGGCAACCGTTTGGCACTGATCATAGCGGTCCTGGAAAAGAAACGAGCCTTTAACCTGGCTTCCTGTGATGTATATCTTAAAGTGACCGGAGGGGTATTTTTAAAAGATCCTTCAGTGGATCTGGCCATCGCCGCAGCGATAGTATCCAGCTACCGCGAACAGATCCTGCCCCTGGATACCGTATTTGCCGGGGAACTCAGCCTGTCCGGGCAGATCAGGTCAGTTCCTTTTCTGGAACTCAGGTTAAAAGAAGTAGAACGGATGGGTTACAAGCGTGTAGTGATACCGGCTGGTACCGGACGCAAGAACTTCGGCAGCGGGCTGGAGATAGTAGAGGTTGCTAGTATCGATGAGTTTATGGATATACTGTAAATAATAATAATGATATAGAGCTTGGGGGTGGTTTCATGGAAGAGATTTATAGCGGTAATTTTCGCAAGTATCTGCAGTTGCTGGCTCCTGGGACCCTATTCCGTATCGGGATAGAAAACGTGCTGCAAGCTAATACCGGAGGCTTGATCGTGGTAGGTGATTCGCCCGAGCTAATGAAAATCGCCAGCGGGGGATTCCATATCGATTGCGAGTTCAGCCCGGCCCGACTCTATGAACTGGCCAAGATGGACGGCGCGATCATTACCAATAATGATGTGAGCCGCATCGTAATGGCCAATACCCAACTTGACCCGGATCCGGCCTTACCCTCACAAGAGACCGGTATCCGTCATCGTACCGCTCAGCGGGTGGCCCGGCAGACCGGACATTTGGTCATTGCTGTTTCGCAGCGCCGGAAGGTCATCACGTTATACCAGGGGAATATAACCTTCCGCCTGCGGGATCTGAATTCCATACTGGTGCGGGCCAATCAGGCCCTGCAGACACTGGAGAAGTATCATACTGTTATGGCACGCGAGATACAGCGCCTGGGTGGGTTGGAGTTCGAGGATATGGTGACTGTCTCCGAGGTATGCGAGGTTTTGCGGCGCAGTATCAAGGTCCTGAATATTGCCGGCGAGATAGAGAATTATATCGCTGAACTGGGCAATGAAGGACGTTTGGTCAAGATGCAGCTGGATGAAATGATCGCCAACGTGGAGGAGGAAGCCTTGCTGATCATACAGGATTATGCCAATGCATCGGATAAATCACCCGAAGAATTGCTGGCGAACATGCAGCGGGCATTTGAAGACGATATCTCCGATTCTGTATATATGGCCAGGATACTATCGCTGGGCACGGCAACCAGCCATCTCGACCAGCAGGTGTCACCGCGGGGTTACCGAATGCTGCAGAAGCTTCCTCGCATTCCAGTCTCTATTATCGATAACCTGGTAGACCGTTTTGGCTTGTTGATCCATATCATGCGCGCCAGTATCGAAGAGCTGGATGAGGTTGAGGGCATCGGCGAAGTGAGGGCCCGTTCCATCAAGAACGGACTCCGCCGCATGCATGAGCAGCTTCTCTTGGAGTATATGGGTTAGCCCTTGAAAGGGTGGGCCCATATAGCCGATTGGGCTATGGTGTAACAGACAATTAAAAAGGCTCACTCTCAAAGAGAGTGAGCCTTTTCTGTTCTCATATCAGGTCATATTAAATATGCCCAGAGCACTTGCCTTTTTATATTCCTTTATGAATACATCGTACATGCTTATGTCAAGAGTATTGCAAAGAGCGGCGGTATAAAAGAGTAGTTTTCCAAGTTCTGAAGTGATGATTTCTTCACAGGCCGGGCAGACCTGACCCTTGACGTGATTATCAAGAAAGTTTTTGAGGTCCTGAAAGGAATCGATGTTGTCGGGGATCTGCATCTTTTCTGCCTGGATAGTGAGGCAACCGCATCCGGTAACCGCCTTGGTGACCGCCCGATTGATGCGACAGCTTGATTCGGAAAGCTTAGATAATATATCCAAGATGCTGCGGTGTCTGATAAGTAAATCACCTACAACATTCTGAAACTCATCACAAATCAGGTCTTTCATTTATTTTACCCCCTTGCCCGTGGTGTTTCCTAAATTATAGCTTTTTACGGGACCCTTTGTCAATTGAGGCATGGCCTGCTCTGGCGGAAGGATTAAGCGCCATATCTAATAATTGGCTTCCGGGTATATTTCGGGTCTGCAGATAGAAGAATATGGATATGGAGGTGCACGAAATGAATAAGAAAATCAAAATATCCAGGACTCTATTAATACCAGCCATCATTTTAGGGATATGGACCGGCTATACTTCAGAGATCTGGCTGAAAAACGACCTGGCCTGGCAGATCGGACTGGGGATCGCGGCAGCGATGATGCTCTATCTGGTCGGCGCTTTTCTGATCAAACGTTTTCGGGCTATGATGATCGGCCTGGACCGGGCGCTGGACCGTATTGCCGTCGAATCGCTGGCAGGAGGTTTAGCCGGCCTGTTTTTCGGGGTATTGGTGGCAGGTTTGTCCAGTTATCCATTGTCCCAGTTACAGGGACCATTAAGTTATGCAACAATATTGGTTTTTCTGGGCGCGGTCTTTTTAGGGATGCGGATAGGATCGCGCCGGGCTTCGGAGCTATTGAAGCTACTGCCTGCCGGCAGGCAGGTAACAGCAGCGGAGAATCTGGCTCAAGGGCACAAAAAGGTGCTGGATAACAGTGCAATTATTGACGGCAGGATATATGACGTATGCCAGAGCAATTTTTTGCAGGGGCCGCTGATCGTTCCCACTTTTGTAATAGAAGAGCTGCAGCACATTGCGGATTCTTCCGATCATATCCGCCGCAGCAAAGGAAGACGCGGGTTGGAGCTTTTATCCAAAATGCAGAAGCATTCTGAGATAGAAATTGATATAATTGAAGCAAATATTCCCGAAGAAAAAGAGGTTGACGCCAAGCTGGTAAGGCTTTGTAAGCAGATAAACGCCAGCATCATCACCAACGATTACAATCTCAATAAGGTCTCAGAATTGCAGGGCATCAAGGTCCTCAACATCAACCAGTTGGCCAATGCAGTCAAGGTCATGGTTTACCCTGGCGAGAATATGCACGTCAATATCATCAAAGAGGGCAAGGAGAACGGTCAGGGAGTTGGCTATCTGGAGGACGGCACCATGATAGTGGTAGAGAACGCCGGAGAGGATATCGGGACGGAACTCGAGGTTACCGTTACCAGTGTATTTCAGACGGCAGCTGGCCGGATGATATTTACCCGCAAGGTGAAAGAAGAAGGCGGGGGCAGCCTCAACCATGTTTTTCGGGATACACAAGAGGTGAATTTGTATGGGTAACAACCTGAGGGTTGTTATAGCGGCGGCAGGTATAGGCAGCAGAATGGGGAGCAAGATCAATAAACAATACCTTAACCTGAACTCCAGGCCGATTCTTACTTATTCTCTAAATGTTTTCGAAGACTTTAAGGCTGTCGATGAAATCGTCATTGTGGCTCATGCTCGGGATGTAGAGTATTGTGAGAAAGAGGTAGTCAAAAAATACGGCTATCGGAAGATCAGTCGAGTCATTGCTGGCGGCGAGATGAGACAGGACTCAGTGTGGGCCGGACTGCAGTGTCTGGATAAAAAAAGCGAATATGTGGCTGTGCATGATGGTGCGCGGCCGCTTTTTACTTCCCATCTCCTGGAGGATCTGCTGGAAGAGGCACGTGAATGGGGAGCTGCCATTCCAGGTCTGGCTGCCCGGGATACTATGAAGATGGTAGACCGCGACGGGTTTGTGACCATGACCCTGGATCGCGCCAGCGTGGTTTCCATCCAAACTCCTCAAATATTCAGTTACCCGGAGCTGTACCAAGCCTATGCCAGTGCCTATGAGGAGGGTTATATGAGCACTGACGACGCGGCTCTCTTCGAAAAATATATCGGCCGGGTCAAGATAGTGCCGGGCGAGTATCGCAATATAAAGATCACCACTCCAGAGGACCTGGTAGTTGCTGCAAGCTTGATAGACATGTAGGGAGGAGTATATATGCGGGTCGGTACAGGATATGACGTCCACCGCCTGGTGGAGGGAAGACTGCTCATTATCGGAGGGATAAAGATCCCTTACCATAAAGGCCTGTTAGGACACTCCGATGCCGATGTCCTGCTCCACGCCATCTGTGATGCCCTGCTGGGAGCCGCGGCATTGGGTGACATCGGCCTGCATTTTCCTGATAATGACGAGCGCTACAAGGATATTTCCAGTTTGCTGTTGTTGTCCAAAGTGGGTGAGATGGTGAACCGGCGGGATTACCGGATCGCCAACATCGACAGCACGATAGTTGCCCAGGAGCCGCGTCTTTCCCCTTATATGCAGCAGATGTGCGAGAATATAGCCCAGGCACTGAATATCACCATTGAACAGGTCAATGTTAAAGCTACCACTACTGAGGGTCTTGGTTTTGAAGGAAGCGGTGAAGGCATATCGGCCCAGGCCATAGCCCTGTTGGAACGGATCGACCGGGCCAAAGAGGAGTGGGCTGGCTGGGAGTTGGCCAGGATAAGTGACAAGAATAATGAGCTCCGGGTTCCGGGTTCGCCGGCAGCCATAAAGAGCGGGGGAGAATAGAGATGGATCGAGTCAAAGTAAGATTTGCGCCCAGCCCGACCGGGCCGCTGCATATTGGCGGAGCGCGCTCCGCCTTGTTCAATTATCTGTTTACCGCCCATCAATGCGGTGATTTTGTGCTGCGTATCGAGGATACCGACCTGGATCGCTCCCGGCGGGAATATGAGGATGAAATCATCACGTCATTAAAATGGCTGGGTATCGAATGGAATGAAGGCATGGAGACCGGAGGCGCCAATGGGCCTTATCGCCAGACTGAGCGGCTGGATCTCTACCGGCAATATACCGAGCAATTAGTGAATAATGGGCAGGCTTATCATTGCTTCTGCAGCGAAGAGGAACTGCAGAGCGAACGGCAGGAGATGATGGGCCGTGGAGAAATGCCGCGTTATTCCGGGCGCTGCCGGAACCTTACCTCGGAAGAAGTTGAAAGTAAACTGGCCGAGGGAATCAAGCCCACCGTTCGCTTCCGGGTGCCTGCCCATACCGTTTATGAAGTGGATGACCTGGTAAGGGGCAAGGTCCATTTTGACAGTGAGAACGAGGGGGATTACATAATAGTCAAATCGGATGGTATCCCCACCTATAACTTTGCGGTGGTCATCGACGATGTTCTGATGGGCATCACCCATGTGGTCAGGGCAGAGGAACATCTGTCCAACACTCCGCGCCAGTTGATGATATATGACGCCCTGAACTTCCCGCGGCCGTTCTTTGCGCATATATCTCTGATTCTGGGCAGTGACCGCCAGAAAATGAGCAAACGGCATGGTGCCACCTCTCTCATTCAGTATCGGGAAATGGGTTACCTGCCCCAGGCCCTTTTCAATTTCCTGGCCCTTATGGGTTGGTCTCCCGAGGGTGAGGAGGAAATCATGGACCGCGAGCAGTTGATCAAGGCCTTCACGCTGGAACGGGTAGCCAAAAATCCGGCGGTCTTTGACCTGGATAAGCTTAATTGGATCAATGCCCAGTATATCAAAAAGACTCCGTTGCCCGAACTGGTTATTATGATGCGGCCTTTTTTGCAGGAATCTGCCTGGGCTGAAGCGGTAGCTGCTCTGGATGATCATCATTTTGCAATGCTTGCGGAGGCGTTGCGGGACCGGATCACCTGTCTGGCTGACGCCCCCGGGCAAGCAGAGGTCTTTTTTGCCGAGCCGGTGTATGGGGATGAAGCCAGGGAGGTGTTGCAGGGGGAAAACACCGTGGCAGTGTTGAACGCTTTCCGGGAGAGATTACCTGAGTTTAACGATACTGCCGAGGTCAAACAATATATCAAGGCTCTGACCAAGGAACTGAAGCTCAAGCCCAAGGATGTATTCATGCCGCTACGCTGTGCTCTGACCGGACAGACCCATGGCCCTGATCTACCTTACCTGGTGATGATATGGGGCCGGAACCACACACTTACCCGCTTGGATACGGCCCTATCAGTGATACAGGCGTAAGAAAGGATAAAGTATGGATAAAATCAGGGTAGGAGATCATCCGGAAAAACCCACTCCGTTGGGCGGAATGGCTCGTACCCTGGCCAACCGTCCGGAACTGCGTCTGGTTGTCCTGCGGGTGCCGGCCGGAGAGAAGGTAGCGGAACACACTGCCCCGGTGGAGGTAATCTTTCTGGCTTTGGCGGGTCAGGGGACCATATATGCCGGCAGCGAGTCAACCACCATTACAGCCGGTGAGGTGATTTGCTGTCCGGCCGGTATCATCCGTTCTCTTACCGCGGATGACGAGGATCTTGAGCTGCTGGTCATCCGTGCACCGAACCTGTAGATAAATAATTGCCGTCAATTAAAATGAGGTCAAGGAAGGAGGTAATGCTTAACAATCATATCACCCTTTGAATATGTTATTATTGATTCATTTCCTCTTTCGCCTCACTGTCTGCGTTTTTAGCCAAGGTTAATTCCGTTTTGCATCAACCGGTTGACTCATTTTCTTCCTTAATTATTACTCCGAATCCTGAGACTTACCCATAATATCCAACCGTTTTTCCTCTAAATTTCCCCCGTTTCCGGGCCTCGGGCAAACAACTCTGTTTAGCTAAATATTTTAGAAATACAGCAGGTAAAAAATCGAAATATGTCGAAAACTAATGACAACATTTTTGTGGCTGAGGAGGGTGAGAAAGATGACCAATATTGCTATTGTTGGAGCAGGGCAGGGCGGCAGTACGATCTTGAACAGCCTGGCGGGTATCCCCAGCTTTAAGGTAGTTGGGATTTGTGATGTAAATGAAACAGCGCCAGGCATGGTATTGGCCCGACAAAAAGGGATCCCTACCTATACCGATCTGCCTCGTTTATGTGCTTATCCGGGACTTAACGTCATAATAGAAGCTACCGGTAATGCCAGGGTGCAGGAGACTATAAACGCTAACCGTGCCCCGGATGTATCATTGATCGATGCTCATGGGGCCAATCTGATGATGACCATGGTGGAAGCCCGGGAGGATATGATCCACAAACTGCACGAGGAATCCGAGGCACTGGCTCGCATGTCAGCTGACCTTTCGGCCACCATGCAGAATGTCAGCCAATTGGTAGAGGAGGTAGCCGGTAACTCCAATGATGTGGCCAGGCACGGGACTCAATTGGCCAAATCAGCCGGTGATGCAACCGGTAGTTTAAGCGAGACTAACGAGGTTTTAAAGATCATCAGTTCTACGGCCATGCAGACCAAACTTTTGGGTTTCAATGCTGCTATTGAGGCAGCCAGGAGCGGAGAACACGGAAGGGGTTTTGCGGTGGTAGCGGATGAGGTGCGGAAACTGGCAGAATATAGTACTGAATCGGTCAGCAAGATAACGAAAATATTGGTTAACATCCAGCACGCGGTCGGAGTTATTACCGACGGGGTCAATGCCGCTGATGCCAGTGTCCGTAAACAAGCGGAATTGGCTCAGGGACTTTTCGCCAATGTACAGCAGTTGGGAGCCATGGCGGAAGATTTGGCAGCTACGGCAGCTCGTCTGACCCAGCTCAGTTAACTCCATAAACTTGACACTTTTGTCCGGACCTGAATATAATAAATTTAATAGTATAAATAAATGCTGGGAATGGGATCAGTAGGCGTCGATCGCTGACAGAGAGAAAAGGTCACCGGCTGTAAGCCTTTTCAGGGTATGAAGACGTTCGAAATTGCACCCGGGAGCAGGTATGCTGAAACTATCAGTAGGCATATCCGGTGATGGCCGTTAATCATAAGAGTGGAGCTTGGCAGCAGCCGGCTCAACTAGAGTGGGACCGCGGAAGATCAGCCTTTCGTCTCTATAGAGACGAAAGGCTTTATTATTTGGAAGGAGGGGATTCTCTTGTTCACAACGCTTAAACAGGAGATCGAGGTTATCTTCGAACGAGATCCGGCAGCCCGGAGCATCTGGGAGGTGCTCTTTTGCTACCCGGGATTTCACGCCATTGTCAATCACCGGCTGGCTCATTTTCTTTACCGGCAAAACTTGTTCTTCCTGGCCCGCCTGGTTTCCCATGTAAGCCGGTTCTTCACCGGTATCGAGATCCACCCGGGCGCTACTATCGGGCAGGGTTTGTTTATTGATCACGGCAGTGGTATTGTAATTGGAGAGACTGCTGAAGTTGGTGACAATGTGACTATTTACCAGGGGGTGACCCTGGGCGGTACCGGTAAGGCCAAAGGCAAGCGCCATCCTACTGTAGGAAACAACGTTACCATCAGCGCCGGAGCCAAGATCCTGGGGTCCTTTACCATTGGTGATAATGTCAAGATCGGAGCCGGATCGGTTGTATTAAAGGCGGTTCCTCCCGGCTGCACCGTAGTAGGTGTACCCGGCCGGATCGTGGTCCGGGACGGTATGCGTATCGAGGATGGCCGGGCTGAGGTCGATCTGGAGCATCATTTGCTGCCCGACCCCATTGCCGATACCCTCACGGCGATGCAGGAAAGGATCGATGCACTGGAAAAACGTCTGGAGATAAGTGAAAGGGAGGCCATATATAATGCGGGTATACAATACCCTGGGCGGAAAAAAAGAAGAGTTGGAGACTCTGAATCCGCATAAAGTCAATATGTATGTCTGCGGTCCAACCGTTTACAACTATATTCATCTGGGTAACGCCCGGCCCCTGGTGGTATTTGACAGCCTGCGCCGTTACCTGGAGTATAAGGGCTACGATGTGACCTATATACAAAACTTCACTGATGTGGACGACAAGATCATCCGGAGAGCTCGGGAGGAAAACGATGATCCGCTGCTCCTGGCTGATCGTTATATCGGGGAATACTTTGCTGACGCTGACCGTCTCAATATAAAAAGGGCTACGGTCCATCCCCAGGTCAGCCAGCATATCCCGGACATTATCAATGCCGTGACTGGTCTCATCGATAAGGGCCATGCCTATGAGGTGGACGGCGACGTCTACTTTCGGGTGAGGTCCTTTCCCGAGTACGGCAAGCTGTCCGGGCGTGACCGAGAGGAGATGCTGGCGGGGGCGCGGGTCGAGGTCGATGAACGCAAGGATGATCCGGCTGATTTTGCCCTGTGGAAGGCGGCCAAGCCGGGTGAACCTTTTTGGGATAGCCCATGGGGTCCTGGGCGCCCGGGATGGCACATCGAGTGCTCGGTGATGGCGACCCGTTACCTGGGCGACAGCATAGATATCCACGGCGGCGGCAGCGATCTGATCTTCCCCCATCACGAAAATGAGATCGCCCAGGCCGAGGCTCTGACCGAAAAAACCTTCGCCCGTTATTGGATGCACAACGGCTTTATCACCGTCAATAAAGAGAAGATGTCCAAGTCTCTGGGCAACTTCTTCCTGCTGCGCGATATACTGGCCAAATTCCCGGCCGATGTGGTGCGCTTCTATCTGATCGCCACTCATTACCGCAGCCCTTTGGATTTTGACGATGGCAAACTGGAAGAAGCCCGCAAAGCACTGGGGCGTCTAAAGAATGCCCTGCTTCTGGCCGATGAGTTCCTGCAGGGCAGCAGCCCGGAAGATACTGAACTTCCCAATGAAAACCGCATTTTGCTGGAAAATATCGCCGGACAGTTCGCAGAAGCCCTGGACGATGATTTTAATACTGCCCTGGCTATTGCACACCTGTTTGAACTCTCCAGGTTGATCAACAGCCAGATCGCAACGGCTGCCCCGGCGAGTTTGACCGATCGGGCCATGGTGAGAGAGGGGTCAGTTCTTTTAAGGCAATTGGGTGATGTTTTGGGTCTGTTTGGCGGAGCTTACGCTTTTGGAACGCCAGAATCCGACGAGAATGAATCCGTTCGACTGGACGAGGTACTGGAATCCTTTTTAGTCATTCGGCAGCAGGCCCGTAAGGACAAGGATTATGCCCTGGCGGATGATATCCGCGATTTCTTAGGAGGGCAGGGAATAAAAATAGAAGACACCAGCGGGGGAGCTCGCTGCCGCTATGAAGCGACTCCGGATCTCACTGCGCTGGCTGATAAACTGGAACAGCTGCAAGGGGGCAGGTAACAACTTGCATATACATGAGCCCCTGGATGACAGGCAGTTAAGAGAATACTCACCGCTTTCCCTGGCTTTTATCGGTGACGCTGTTTTGGAATTGACAGTCCGCACACGCCTGGTCACCGGAGCCCGCCGGCGGATGAAAGATCTGCACCTGGAAACCGTCGGAGTAGTCAAGGCTGAGAATCAGGCCAAGGTAGTCAGGCAGATCATAGGGGAACTAAGTGAAGATGAACAGGAGATAGTGCGTTGGGGACGCAACGCGCGCAGTACTCCTCCGCGCAATGCCGATCCGGCTGATTATGCACTTAGTAATGGTTTTGAGACCCTGCTGGGTTATTTGTATCTCAAGGGCGAAGAGGAGCGTCTGCTTTACCTGATCGAACAGGCTCTGCGGCAGGCGGAAGGATCGATCCATGATCCAGATCGGCCTGTTCAAGCATAGTGAGATTAGTGTATTCTGGATAGAGGACTGTCACATAAGGGGGAGTAATCAGTATGATCATTATGCAGCCGCAGGTGCTGGTACCAGAGGACCAGCTGGATGGAGAAATAATAAAGCGATTGGAACGCTACGGAAGGGTTTGTTATAAATCAGAAAATATCATGAGTTCTCAGGGCAATCCGGATTTCCTGAGCGGCAAGCTGAAGCTGGGGCATGAATCGATAATCGAACATGAAAAGGTCACCCTGATGTTCGTTTGTGATCGGGGTATCACCCATGAGATAGTAAGGCATCGAATCGCCGCCTATTCCCAGGAATCCACCCGCTACTGCAATTACAGCAAGGACAAGTTCGGCCGCGAGATATCGGTTATCGAACCCTATTTCTTCAAGGATGACCCCGGGGCTTATGATCTCTGGGCCAGGGCTTGTCAGGGGAGCGAAGATGCTTATATGGCACTTCTGGATGCCGGGTGCAAGGCTCAGGAAGCCCGGTCGGTACTGCCTACCTGCCTTAAGACCGAAATTGTAGTTACCTATAATATGCGTGAATGGCGCCACTTTTTCCGCCTGCGCTGTGACGCCGCTTCCCATCCCCAGATGCGCCAGGTGGCCATACCGCTGCTGTTATTGTTTAAAGAACATTTCCCGGCTTTGTATGGTGACATCCCTTATGATAAGAGTTTCCCCCGGGAACATTACGCCAAGATCATATTGACCAACGACTTGTTCGAACCGCTATGATCAAGACCTCCCTCAATTTTTCTAGATTTCAAACACCACATGGGGAAATAATACTTAAATAGGATATGAATAGTGGTCGCAGAGATCTGATCGGTGCAGCCCTGAACTGTTGCCGGATGGACAAGTGATCTGGGTAAAGATGATTTATTTAAAGCATTGAACTGGGGGATAACAATTGCAGGATAAGATAACCGGAATAAATGCGGTAACCGAAGCCCTTCAAGGCGGGCGTAAGGTGGAAATGATATATCTGCTGGAAGGCCCGGAAAGCAAGCGTATAACGGCGGTCAAGGAGGAAGCCATCCGCCAGAAGCTGCCGGTCAAATTCCTCAAGCGTGAGCGTATGGACCAGATGGTCGGTAATGACCGGCACCAGGGAATTATTGCCCTGGTAGAGGCTTATTCTTACTCCAGCCTGGAAGACGTGGTTGCTCTTGCCGCCCGCAGAAATGAGATCCCCTTTGTAGTATTGCTTGACGAGATCGAGGACCCACATAATTTGGGGGCTATCATCCGGACCGCAGAGTGTGCGGGGGTACATGGCATCATTATCCCCAGGCACCATGCCGCTGAGATAACACCGGCGGTAAGCAGAGCATCAGCGGGGGCGGTAGAACACATGCTGGTGGTCAAGGCCACCAACCTGGTGAATGTCATTAAAGATTTGAAGAGTCTGGGTTTCTGGATCGTCGGAGCTGATATGGAAGGGCAGCAAGAATACTTTAGCTGTTCCATTCCCACCCCGGCCGCTCTGGTGATCGGGTCTGAAGGCAAAGGGATACGCCGCCTGGTCAGGGAACATTGCGATCTACTCCTGCGCATACCGCTCTACGGTAAGGTCAACTCACTTAATGCTTCAGTAGCCGGGGCCCTTCTTATCTATGAGGTCATCAGACAGCGGGAAATGTCGATGAAATAGGGTTTTTTCCAGAACCGTTAACATACGGCCGAGTATTTCAACTATAGGGGCGAAGTCAGCCGGAGGTTGACGATAATCGGACCAGTAGCTATAATTAATTTGTGCCTATCTACCGATTTCACAACATATAAGATGAATAAATGCCATTGGAGGCGAGCCAATGTTCAGTTCTGTTGCTGTTGCGCAAAAAGCATACGTCCTCTACAGCGATATGTCTGATGAAGAAGTTGTAGAATTAGCCCAGCAGGGTGAACAATTTGCCGTCGAGTTTCTGGTGGACAAGTATAAAAACTTTGTCAGGGCCAAGGCCAGGTCCTATTTCCTGATCGGTGCCGATAAGGAAGATATCATCCAGGAGGGAATGATCGGTCTCTTCAAGGCTATCCGTGACTATAAGCTGGACAAGCTGACCTCGTTCAGAGCCTTTGCCGAATTATGCATAACCAGGCAGATAATAACCGCTATCAAGACGGCTACCCGTCAAAAACACATTCCTCTGAATTCGTATGTTTCTCTCAACAAACCGATATATGATGAAGAATCTGACCGCACCCTTATCGATATCCTCTCCACGACCAAGATCACCAATCCTGAAGAAATAATCATCAGTCGGGAAGAGTTCGTTTTCATTGAGAAAAAGATGGGAGAGATCCTCAGTTCTTTGGAATGGAAGGTTCTCATGGCCTATCTTGAAGGTAAATCTTATCAGGAGATCGCGGTTGATCTCAAACGCCACGTGAAATCCATCGACAATGCCCTGCAGCGGGTCAAACGTAAACTCGAAAAGTATCTGGAAGACCGCGAGGTACTCTAAACCCCAGACCAGCTATGAGATATTTGTATTCACCTTTCCCTGCACACTTCAGCAATTCCTTCGCCTTTTCCAACTGTAAAGCCTAGTCTTAATGCAAGGGTAAGAGGCTAAATTACAAACTGGGTTATCGTATCGTAAACCTTAAATAGCAAATCATTCATGTGCTTATCCTTCATAAACTCTAATTCGAAAGATATGCCACCGCTTAACTTTAACTTTATTTCGGCATCCAAATCAAAAGTGCCAGCTGTTTCAATGGAATAGGTTACTATTGATTTATATGGTATTGTGCAATACTCAACCTTTTTACCTGTTATTCCTTGCTTATCAGCAATTAATATTCTTTTATCAGTAAAAACCCCAACATCTCTAATCGTCTTAACAGCGAACAGTGGTGTCTCACTTTCGGTCAACATCTTAAGTAGATGTTGTGGTACGGGTACTTCATTGTAAAAGCAATATTTAGTTGTCAAAACCTCAGACATATAATTACCCCCATTTCTTTACTCGGATTTCAGCAAAGAGCAACAATTTTCCTCTTGTCATATTCCCTGCCATTTCGACAAAGCTTCGGGATTTAACCTTAGAGGCCTTTTAGACAATTCTGCTACCATTAAAAACATAGCAGGGTTTCTTAAATTAATTTTCGTCTTAACCAATCAGCGGTTATCCCTAATTGATGGGATATTTCCTCAATGACTCCCCCATGTGATCATACATCTCTAATCTATAGTAGAGCCGCTGTGCCATTAAGAGAAGAGCCTGGGTCAGCCAAGTTTTAAAACCAAGCAATCATCTTGACTTTGACCGGTAGAGCACTTAAAATTTTATTTGCTGGGCCGAGCTAGCTCAATCGGTAGAGCAGCTGATTTGTAATCAGCAGGTTGCGGGTTCGAGTCCTGTGCTCGGCTCCATTGAAAACAAGGCCCCTCCGTAGTTGGAGGGGCTTTTGCTTTTTCTGGCTGGGCCAGATGAGAGAGGTTTTGACACATTTTTGACACATTCCAAGTAATATAGAGTTTTCTTCGGTATGTATTACTTTTCTTTTACCAGCCCCAGGACCACCTGTAAGCAGCCGCATTTCAGGACGATCATCTCCGACTAAACCGGGTATAAGTAGCCAAAGGAGGTGATTATTACGAAACGTATACTGAATTCTAAAACCACCCAGATTATCATCCGCTATGCAAAGATAGCACTTCTCGCTGGCTTTAAGGCAGTCAGCGAACATCTCGCTAACCCCCGAAAATAGATATCTTAATCAGGACATGCTTATGGCCCCGCTAAGTCTGCAACAATCGAAAACTACATGAAGAGGTGATACAATGACCTGCTATGATACCCTGGAACAGCTATCTAACCGAGATTTGTTGGCCATTACCTTGCGGGAGAATCCGCAGAGTCCAACGGTTGACAGCCTCTCGGCCATGGCCCAATACCCAGAGGAGCTAATAACCTGTACCGTCGAAGAACTCATGCTTATGAAAGGGATAGGTAGGAAAAAGGCCCTCCAGCTAAAAGCCAGTGTTGAACTGGGTCGCAGAATCTATCAGGCTCCCCCAAAAGACATGACCATCATCAAAGGTCCAGCGGATATGGCTAATCTGTTGCTTTCACAAATGCGATATTTGGATCGCGAACAGTTCCAGGAAGTACTGTTAAACCGCAAAAATGGAGTGATTTCCATCGAGACGGTCAGTATTGGTGGTCTTTCTAGCAGCCTGGCCCATCCCCGCGAGATATTCAAACCAGCAATCCGGAAAAGCGCAGCATCAATAATCCTTGCCCATAATCATCCAAGCGGTGATCCTACTCCAAGCCAAGAAGATTTAGAACTCACCCGGAGAATAGCTGAGGCGGGTTCTCTTCTGGGCATCGATGTATTAGACCACATCATCATTGGCGATGCCTGCTGGATCAGCCTTAAATCCACCGGTCACATATAAACCTATGATGGGTTGTTAATGGGGGTGATAACACTTGAATGGAAAGATAAAGCCGGTTCCAGGCAAGAGCCGATTATGGGAAGTACGGTATGAAGCTACTGATCCACGGACCGGTAAAAGAAGACAATATAAGCGAAGAATGTCGGGTACCAGAAAAGACGCAGAAAGATACCTGGTGGAGATGTTAAATAAGGTCAACCAGGGCGAGATACTGCAGCAATCGGAGATACTGATGAAGGATTACCTGGATAGCTGGATGCGTTCTTACTGTGACGTCAACCTGGCATATAAAACCAGGAAGAGCTACCGCAGTATCGTTGACAAGTATTTGATTCCGTACTTTGGCCGAACACCAATATCAAAGCTCAGGCCAGCCCAGATTCAGGAATACTACACTCTCCTGGCTCAGCCAATCACCAGTGGAGGATATGGGCTTTCAGCAACCAGCGTCCTCTATCATCACCGAATCCTCCATGAAACCCTGCGCCATGCCGTAAACCTTGAATACATCCCATATAATCCCTGTGATCGCGTCAAGCCGCCCAGAAAGGCAGTATTCAACAACGTTGTGCTATCTGGAGAGGAAGCTAAATACATTATCGCTCAATATCATGATCACCCGATATATCTGCCGGTATCACTGGCAATAATGACCGGTATGCGCCAGGGAGAAATCTGCGGCCTGCGCTGGCAGAATGTTGTCCTGGAGAGTGGAATGCTTAATATTACCCACTCCCTTCAACGACAGAACGGAATTCTGGTTTTGAAAGAGCCAAAAACCAGCAAGAGCAGGCGATCTATTCCGATTCCCCAGTGCCTGGTCAGCCATTTGATAAAAGAACGGAACCAGCAAAAGAAGAACCGTCTGGCGCAGGGGCCGGATTATGACGGGCGTGGGTTTGTATGCGCATGGGGTGATGGAAGGCCGTTTGATCCTGATTGGGTAGGCAAACAGTGGATCAGACTGGTAAAGAAAGATCCCAGAATACCCGATGGCGTGAGGTTTCATGATCTTAGGCATACACACGCCAGTCTATTGCTGGCTCAGGGAGTAAATCTCAAGGTGATACAGGAACGCCTCGGCCATGAGAGCATCTCCACCACCGGTGATATATACAGCCACCTCACGCCAGCAATGCAATCCGAGGCTGTAAAATCTATGGATCGGTTATTTGACAGGGCTAATGAACTGATATAGGTGCGGGAATCTGGTATTGAACTCGGTCTTTAAGCCATAAACCCCTTTGGGGGTTTTTTTGACTGACAGGGGTTAAGCGTTCTCTTCGCTCGAATCCCGTTTTCGGGTCCTATACCTTCGGCTTCTGGCCGTCAAAGAGCAAGTCTCTGAGCAATAAATCCTGTCCGGTCTTTGCGGTTGGAAAGTGTCGAAACACACCGGGCAGACCTTTTGGCTCTGGTCCGATAATACCTCGAAAAAATGTAGGTACAGACACTGGATCAAGGTTTGAGGTACCAGAGCCGGCTTAATTGTAAAATCAGTCTTATGAGCTGCTTCTACGAACGATACACCCTTTAATCTAGCCATAACACTATCAAGGACATACTGAAATCCAGACAGGCGGAGGTAATAATCCTTCTTATTTTCTTGGTAGGGAAGTAGCAGATAGTGTTTATATATACTGTTGTTTTTCAGGAACGGTGTGTAAAATAGCGGATTCTGTTCGAGGTTATAATAAGGATAAAGCTCAATCCATTCCGTTAGCCCACTCAGATCAGGTTGCCTTACCTGTTGATATTTGACCCACAGATCGATAATCTCTTTTGCCTCTGCTTTAAATACTGTTATGGACTCTCGATTTTCCTTAGCTGTAGTTGTCAGGAAGCCATGCTGCCTTACCCATGCCAATATCGAACTATTCTCCAGGCCACTGTTCACCAGCGGAATTAATGATGGAATAAGACCGTTGAAGCTCATTGCATCGTATTCATCGAAACATTTGCCAGGCAAAATGGCTCGCAAATACCCCGCCCTTAAATAAATTTTTTCGGGAACCCGCTGGGTAAATTGTGCACCGAACATCACCCGTGATAGCGGAGAATTATCCCATTTTAACTCCATTATGCATACCCTTTTGAATATCTATTCTGCTTAGAGAATACCTGCGATAATCAAGCTATGAGAACTATTTGTCAGGTATATAACCGAAAAGATAACAGGTATTCAATTCACCGACATAGAGCATATTTCTATACCGGTACCCGAATTCCTGCAGCGAGCAGCGAGTATCATGGGGAAAGGAGGGGAACTCAAAACCACGACGCTGCAGGCCGGGCAAACAGGCTCATTAATATATATTAAACAAGGAGGAAACGCCGAAATGGCGTGCAAAATCAAAAAAGTAAAGAATACAAAGGACATTTATGAGGTCAGATGGGATACCAGATCACCATGGGATAACCACCGCGTACAGCATAAAAAACGTATACATGGCAGTAAAGCAGACGCTGGAAGGTACCTCAGGCAAATCTTAAGCGACATAGATCGCGGTATTAATGCAGATCTGGGCAAGATCACCTTGAAAGATTACCTGGTAAAGTGGATGTCATCCTACTGCACCGAGGCCCGGCTGCAGTATAAGACCAGGAAAAGCTATATTTCCATAATTAATAATCATATAATCCCCAGCCTGGGATGCATAAAGCTATGTAACCTGAAAGCTCACCATATAACTGATTATTATACCGATATGCTAAAACTGAAAGAGCAGGGCGGAGCCGGACTGTCATCAACCAGTGTCCGCACGCATCACCAGATTCTCCACAATGCATTGCGGCATGCGGTTAATCAGGAATATATAGCATCCAATCCGGTAGACAAGGTCGATCCACCGAAAAAAAAGCAGGTTGAATACGAAATACTGTCGGATGAGCAAATGGAATACCTGCTATATAATTGCCAGAACCATCCGATCTATCTCTTCATTCATCTTGCCCTGATGACCGGAATGCGGCTCGGGGAAATAGCTGGCCTGCGCTGGCAGGATGTAAATTTAGAAACGGAATTAATATTGGTCAGACACTCCTTGCAACGGCAGGAAGGGAAACTGGTCCTGAAAGAACCGAAAAACAGTAACAGCCGTAGAACGATCCCGATACCCACCTATACCGTGAACTTGTTGAAGGAAATCAGGAAAGAACTACAGAACCGGCCTGGAGGCGATGGAAATATAGGAATCGATACGTTATTTGTTTGCGGCGGCAAGAACGGTATGCCGACAGATCCTGACTGGGTGAGCAAAAAGTGGCCGCAGCTGGTAGCAAAAGACGATAGACTGCCTGATTTGAGGTTCCATGATCTGCGCCATACTCATGCCACCTTTTTAGGTAGCAGAGGGTTAAATCCTACAGTAGTGAAGGAGCGGCTGGGCCATAGCAGTATAGCGACCACCGTAGATATATATACTCATTTTATGCCGGATATGCAGCAGCAGGCGTTGGGGATTCTGAACTCAAGGTTTCCAATCCCGTCTGCAACAGCTTCTCCGGTGGAAATAACCAATGATGAGGCAGTAATTTATGAACAATAAGGTATATATGCAGGCCAGCCTTGTGATCGCAGATCCAGCCTTCAAGGAAGCAGTTTCTTCCTTGAAGGATAGTCTGGGCGGTCTGCCGACAGAATTTATGATCGATTCTGATGTCATCGTCTTGGCCCAGACAGCAATTCTGATTGATACCACTAATCCCGACTTTAGCGCTGCGGCAGGCAGAATTGTTATGATAACCGGTACTGCTGCAGAAAAAACTATACCGGAGAGCGATATGCTGAGAACCATCTGGGCTATCGTGCAGATGTTCGAGAAAGGATATAGCCTGATATCGAAGTTTTTCCCCATTGAACAGTATGGTTTACCGTCGATGGGGCTTTGGACCTGGATCATGCGCTACCTGGTGGAAAATACGTTGCCTCAGCCGCAATTGGGATCACCGCCATTGATAATTTCCCGCGACCCCGAAAGTATATTGCTGCGGGCCAAGCTGCAGTATCTGGAGCGGGAACTGGGTAAAGGACGGACTGACAGCCAAAACATCCTGGAAGAAGCGTACAGGTTGGAAGACCGGATGGCCGAAATAGTATCAAACGAGGTCAGGATTCTGGTGGAAATACTTCCAGGAGCAAACCCGAAAGAAAGAATAGCCAAACTGCCAGCCATTATTAATAAGGTATTCAGCGATATGGGCACTGATCTGCTCTCATATAAGATCCCGGCTGACTTTGACCACAAGGTCGAGAGAATCGTTATCCCCCGTCAATTTCAAGGCCATACCTTAGAAAGTATAGCCCTGGCTGAGAATAGAGCGGAGAGTAACATTTCCCGTGATTACAACCAAATCATCGGCAAGACCGGTTATCAACCAATTCCCCAAAAACCTCGGGGGCCGAACCGGATATAGGTTATCAAAAACCGAACCGAATACTGATAACGCATATTATTATTAATAGTGAGAAGATAGACTCAGAGCTGCGGAGCAGAGGGATTTAGCAAAGCAGGCTCTGAGTATTTTTTATGAAGAGAGGTAAAAAAAGATGGATAACATCGACATCAAGATCATGAGGATCAAAGCTGGCCTGAAGGGCTATGAACTGGCTGGCATGGCCGGAATTACACCGGATAAGATGAGTAAAATCGAAACCGGGCGGGAAAATCCCAGCAATCAGGTGCTGGAAGCCTTGACCAAGGCTTGTAAGAAGCAAACCCTAATAAACCTATGCTCAGGAAAGAGGAAATGATTATGACCAGAATTGAAGCACATGTATTAACCGAAGAGAATACCGACCGTATTGGTTCAGATAGTTTATCACCTATACCATATGAAAGGGTTATCCGCCAGGAGCCGCAAACCGTTACGACAGAAGAATTCTTCAAGGCTCTTTTTGATGGTGTTTCGGGGTACCTTTCCATATGGGATAGGCAAACCAAACAAACCAGGTGGTTTTCGACCACAGAACTAAAGGAAGCGGTGCAGCTATCAGAGGAAATGATCAAGGCTGGTCATGATGTATATTTCGGAGTCGGGCTGCAGTCCCAATCGTACGAAGTCAATATTCGGGGCAAGGCGGAAACAATATCGGTAATCCCAGGCACATGGGCAGATATCGATATAGCAGGAATACACAGCGCAGAAAACCTGCCAAAAACCATGGAGGAAGCACGGTCAATCATCGCAGGGTTTCCATTTCCACCAACAATCATAGTACACAGTGGCGGCGGGCTTCATGTATACTGGCTGTTTGACCGTCCTTGGTTGCTAACGGACCCGAAGGATAATGAACAGGCCAAAAGGCTGTCCAAAAGATTCCAGGAATTCCTTCGAGATGAAGCTGGCAAACAAGGCTGGAAGCTTGATCCTACTGCCGACCTGGCAAGGTTATTACGCGTGCCGGGGACGGTGAATTATAAGGATGCAGATAACCCAAAACCAGTAAAAATCATAGTATGGGATCTGAAAAACCGCTACAGACCAGAAATTATCAAAGAATACCTGGATAAGGTTATGCCTGCTGAGACTTCCTCGGGTCACGCTGACTTATCTTATCCCGGCACAGCAAGCGACATCGTGGCCAATTGCGCCTTTGTTCAGCATTGCCGCGATGATCAGAGAAATTTAAGCGAACCGGACTGGCATGGTATGATCACCATTCTGAATAAGGTGCCAGGCGGCAGGGAGCTAATCCACGAATTCAGCGACACTTGCTATCCAGGTGCTACCCCCGAAAGAACTGATCAGAAGATCGAAGAGGCCTCCAGGGCTGGACTGCCGTGCAACTGCGATTACATCAGAAAAGAATTGGGCTTTGCCTGCCCGGCGGAAGGCTGCGGCGTTAAAGGCCCGATCAGCTTCGCTTCCAACCATGCCGTAGTAGCCAGACTCAGGATTAAGGAACTTACTCCGGAGATATTGCTTGACTCCAGAGTGGCATTTGAACCGAACGTACTTAATTGGCTGCTGATACTGAAGGAACATGATCCTTCGGAATATGCAAAATTCAAAACTATCGTCAAGGGCAAGGTGAACCATAACGATCTTGAAAGCTGTATATCGGATTACAAACACAAAGCCGAGAAGCAGGGCTTAATCAATGATTCAGCTTACTTCCGAGATTTTAACCAGACTGATCATGGCAATGCTCAAAGGTTGCTGAAGTTCGCCGGTAACCAGCTGCGTTACTGCCATCAGAACAAAAAGTGGTATATATGGGCCGATACCCACTGGCAGGAGGATGACTGCCAGGATGTAAAGCTGAAGGCCATAAAATCGGTTGAGCACACTATTGACCTGGTCAAGGCAGAACTACAGGGTGATAAGCAGAAGGAGATTTTGAAGTGGTGCCAGAAGTCGCAATCCAATGCTGCAATCAAGGCCATGGTGGAAATGTCCCAGTTCATGGAGAACATTCCGGTAAAGAAAGACGCTTTTGACAGCAACCCTTATTTGCTCAACTGCCTTAACGGAACGCTTGACCTAAGAACCGGCGAATTGCATGATCACTGCCAGGATGATTTGATCAGTAAATGTATCGCCACCTATTATGATTCCGAGGCTCAATGCCCGACCTGGACTGCTTTCATCCATCAGGCCATGGGAGGCGATCAGGATGCCATAGCATACCTGCAGATGGCCGTTGGGATTACGCTTACCGGTGCGTTGCTGAAGAAGTTTTTCTTTGTCTACGGTCCATCCAATACCGGTAAATCAAGATTCATCGAGGCCATAAACTATCTCCTGGGGGATTACAGCCTAGGGTTGGCCATGGATATTCTAATGAGCACCAAGTTTGACACCGGCAGAGGCCCAAGCCCTGAGTTGGTCCGGCTGATCGGGGCCAGAGCGGTTATTACTTCAGAAACCACTGATGGCAAGAGGTTAGATGGAGCACTGGTTAAAAGGATTACCGGTGGTGATACTCTTGCAGTGAGAGGTCTCTACAGCGAGCCAATCGAGTTTATTCCGTATTTTAAACTGTGGATTCACGGTAATTATAAGCCCGATATCCAGGGAGACGATTCTGGCATATGGAACCGATTGGTGCTGATACCCTTCAATAATATCATTGAGCCGGAGAACCAGGACCCGGATCTTTTAAACAAGTTCAAGGCTGAATTGCCAGGGATACTGGCATGGGCTATGCAGGGCTGCTTTAAGTGGATTAATAATGATGAAATATTGCCAGAACCTCCGGAGCTGTTTGCCAGAGAGGCAGCGGACTACCAGGAGTCCATGGATTATATGGGCCAATTTATAAAGGATTGCTGTATCCAAGAAGAAGGCCAAAACGTGCCAGTGGGAGATCTATATAAAGCTTTTTGTAACTGGTCTCTGAAAAACGGTCGAAAACCTATAAGCAACCAGAAACTTAAGACGAGGCTTGAGGAAAGAGGGTATAAACAGGACCGGAATAGGAACATCCGCTATTGGAAGGGTTTATCTCTGAACCCTGAGGCCATAAGAGACAGTGCCGATTTTGTAAACTGGATGAATAGTTCGGCCGCAAATACCATAGCCTCCCCGCAGATCAGCTTGGAAGATATATAAGGATGACCGATGATGGTGACAAGGTGACAGGTGACAAAACAAAATAATATAAGATCTTATATTTTTACCCCCCTTAAAGGGGGGATTTTTTACTGTTCAACAAAAAGAAAATCCTTGTCACCTTTGTCACCCAACTACAATTTGATAGGTATCTATGGACTTTTGCTGTTTTAATGGTCTGTCACTCCGTTACCCTGGTGGGGTAAGCTGGTTGGATCGGCAAGCGTTCAGGTAGCCAGCTATTAGGATAGGCTGGAACCGCTAAGGTTAGGAAGAATCAGAGCCATTCAATCTCTTACCCTTTTCCTCACCGAAAATGAACTTCGTGATCACATTCATTGCATAATAGCGATATATTAAGCTCTTTTTCTTGTCTTTCCGGATTTGCCCATCCTGTTCTGGCCGGTTGTATTTACTCGGTGCAGCCCATTGTATTTGTGCCAGTCGTTGCCAATATGGCCTTCCTGGACCTCAGCGGAATTATGGAGATAGCGTCTTTTCCCGCAGTCACAGTATATTCTTTCAGCATATCGCATAGCCGCTTCCCGACCAAAGGTCGAGTAGTAGCAGTTTTCCCACACATCACGGTATCCTAAATATCTTGGCATCTTCTTCACCTGCCTAAATTATTTATCTAATACCATTTTACGGGCATTTCCATTTAGCCGCCATCTTGGCCGATAAAAAAGAATGCACACATGCCTGACAATACAAGGATATAGAAGATAACACTGTTACAGGACGTATAATTAGTTGACAGCTATATTTACAGCTACTCAATTGGTAAGCGCCGTGACCAAAAATGACAAACCGGGATAAAGCATGATTCAAGCAGCGATAAATTGAGACATATTAACATATCAGGATGTAACGGGAGGTTGTCCAGAAAAATAGGCGCTTCCAGAGAAATCTGAAAGCGCTTTTTGATGTTTGAGCTGTATTGACAGCTATCTGATCAATATCCAACAACCGTTCTTAATACACGCCCGTTATCATTACAAAGCAAAATATCGCATTCTGCCCCGAAAACATTTTGTCCGATTAAGGTAGCCAGGACCTGCATTCGATCTATGGCATCTTGATCGTTTTCAAGCCCATCTTTTAACACAACATGTAACTGATATACGTTACCATCTTTGCTTAACCGTAAATATACTGCGTTCGAATCGGAACTGCCCCAACCAAGGTTGGTCAAGTAGTTGGCTAATGCTGTGGCGTCCCCTTCGGTAACCTCATCTTCTACATACTCAAGCTCACTACCATTTGTGCCAATAGCAATGGTAGGATTGGGCTTTGCATCACCGTTTACATCCAATCCAAATATATTATAGGTAGTTCCCGTGTCCTTATTAATTCCCTGCTTATCAAAACCCTCGCTGTCATATCCGTCTTTGTCATACCCGTCCTTGTCATAGCCATCCGAATTATAGTTAGTCCCGGTATCCTGGTTAATGCCTTCTGCATTCCAGCCCCACTCATCATAGCCATCTTTGTCATATCCGTCGCGATTGTACCCATCCTCGTTATATCCGTGTTTATCAAGCCCTTCTTGGTCATAGCCATATTTATCATACCCGAAAATATTGTAGCCGTCGCTATCTCGGTAAATAAACAATGTGTAGGAAAGCACTAGTAACACACATACCGCACAAATAGATACTACTTTTGTGTTTTTGTTCATCCTGTTCCACATCTCGGTGGCTTTGTTTGCCGATCTGATGTTAGTCGTTTCCTGAATAGCTGCTCGTTCCGTTTCTTTTGTGATTACTTCAATGGCGTCGTTCCGCTCTTCGGGACTGTCTTCAAAGGCCGTTTTCTCGCCGCAATTAGGGCAGAAGTTGGCATTGTCCGCCATTTCTTGATTGCATTTTGGGCAGTTCATAGCATCCCCCTTCCACAATTTCGTAAGACTTACTATTAGCTTCGATAATTATCGGGATTTTCCTGCGCGATGTCCATTAAAATATCAATATTAGACAATACAGTAAAGAAAGGTACCACTGACCATATTGCTAAAATCAGGGCCAACTTAACATGACCGCCTAATTCAAAAATGACACCAGATATAAAGTGTTGGGATAAAACCTCGTCCAGATAGCCTAACCGTGGCTTTTCCTTGAGAAACAAACTCAGCTTATCCGAGGTTGATTCCGACATGGTGCTACTGGACTCTGGGTGGACTTGGTATTGGGTCGATTCCGCAATGTTGTAACAAAGAAGATATAGAAGGGTTCTCTGGGATCTCAGAGGAATTACCGCAAAAAACTGACCTTTTCTTGGATCAGTCCCTATTAATCCCAGCAAGATATTCAGGTTCGTCTTAAGAACGCAAAATACCAGTATATTCACATTCCACAAAGACACTTCCAATTTGCACCTTTATTAGCGTCAATTAGTGTAGTAAGATGTCAGCAAGTAGCTTGCAGACTATAGTATGTAAGTAGTGGACGAAACAGGCATAAATGGGCTGGAACTATAGTTTAGGAGAAGGGGGCGGGACTAATCTTATGACACCTGAAATAGCGGATGAGGGGAAAAATCAATTAAAATACCATGATGAAAGTGCTGGACTGGGCTTATAATGCTGCAGTCAATGGCATATCTGGGCTGGGAATGGCAGTTAGGTTATTAAACGGGGGAGTAAGTATTATATAATTGGGAGGCAACTGTATGTTTTTGACTGATAGACACGGTATTTCTGGCAGGTTAAAAGTAGTAGCATTTCTATTGTTAGCTGCGGGTTTATCTGTTTTTTTATCTGGATGTGGAATGACTGATAGTGAATATGCAGGGAAATTGCTAGTTATTATCGATAAATTTGATAGTTTTAAGGTATCCTATAGTGAAGAATTCAAGGGTTTAAGTAATAGCGTTGATATGGAGAATTACCAGGATTCTGAGATTGAGGATGCTAAGAAGCGGAATAATCTTATTGCTTCTTCATCAGCTAAAAAGCTGAAAGAAATAAGAAATGAGGTTGAAGGACTGGATGCCCCAAATAGTAGAATGCAAGAGAAAAAGGATGGATTTCTAAAATATCTGGATAAGTATACTGAAAGCCTAGCCAAATCCCATGAATCCTTTTCTATTATGTATAATGCACTACTTAACGTAGATGAGGCGGCTATGTATGAAGCGTTTGAGTTGCAGGCAGATTCTGGTCTAGACAGTATTGAGGCAGTTAAAGGCATTATTAAGCTAAAGGATGATCTACAGTCCATTAAAGATGAGGGCAACTGATTGACGAACTTTATCGGTGATTGTAAATGAGCTATATTGGGGATATGATGGAACTCGCATGACACATTTTTGACACATACCTTATGAAAAATAGTTCGTGCTGACTGCGGACAATTTTACTATTAAAGGTGCTTCAAAGTGCGATTGTTTCCGGTGTGCGGGATCATTTTTAAAACAGGCTCTCGACAACGCTAAATAATAGGAAGATAATTTGTAATCAGCAGGTTGCGGGTTCGAGTCCTGTGCTCGGCTCCATTTGAAAAAAAGGCCCCTCCGTCGTTGGAGGGGCTTTTGGTTTTTTAAGAGCAGACCGGGTAAAAAAAGATGAAAATAAATTTGCAAAATGTTATCGACCGTTTGAGGCAAGGATCATAAACAACTATAACAGTTGGGGTCTAACGAATCTTCGCCATTCGGAGGGTACTAAACTCGAAGCGCAGGCATGGTTCGCGATTAAGGCGTAATTGATTTAAGGGGTATTTGAAATAACTATGAGATTAACCTTTTTAGCGGTTTGAAGGGGCGACAAAATAGCCCCTTCTATTCTATTTATGGAAATAAAATACTGTATTATAAATTCTACATTAACCTTGGGTAAAAAGAGGAATTTCAAGCCTACTTGACGAATAAGACATGAACCTGCAAAACTGACGAGTTCGGGTGTTTTTTTAGCAGTTGTTTGTGGCACTGCTCGATAGCAATTGATCGATTATTCAAGGGGGATTCTAAATGGGTTTTATGACATGGTTTGAAAACATTGCCCGCAAGATCAACGTACAATTAAGGCTCCTGGTGATATTTACCTTGATTCTGGCTGGTCTTACAGGAATTATGGGTATATATGCCACTTATGTCATGGGAGATAAAATAAACCAGACAGCCCAGCAGAAGTTGGATTCTGACCTTGCCATGGGCGAGCTCTTAGTGAATACCAACCATCCGGGGGATTGGCAGATAAAAGACGGTCAGCTCTACAAGGGCAATGCTCTGATGGAAGGCAATTATGAGGTAGTGGACCTTATCGGCAAGACCACCGGGGATAATGTTACTATTTTCCGTGGTGATACCAGGGTAGCCACTAATGTGAAAAAAGATGGACAGAGGGCCGTAGGTACGCAGGTCTCCCCCGAGGTAAAAGCAGTAGTGATCGATCAGGGCCAGCCCTATTCGGGTCGGGCTCAGGTGGTAGGGGTATGGAATGAGGCTGCCTACAAACCTATCAAAGATCGGGAAGGCAATATTGTCGGCATATTCTTTGTCGGGGTCCCCGCTACGCCGTATGATAGTATGGTAAACCACTTCCGGATAAACATGATCGTTTACTCCATAGTTGGGATCTTATTTGGCTTCTTTGCCGCGTTCTTGATCGCCTATACCGTTTATATGCCGTTACGCCGGATCTCCACTGCAGTACACCGTGCCAGTGATGGTGACCTTACATATTTAATACCGGTTCGGGCTGATGATGAGCCGGCCAGGTTGGCCAAGATGGTAAATAAAATGATAGAAAAGATATCCCAGTTGATCGGGAAAACCAACCAGTTGGCGGTCAGCGTAAGTCATGCCAGCGAAGAACTCCTTAGGAGTTCAGAGTTTAGCGCCTCAGCTATGCAGAAGATGACGCTCGAGGTCGGGGACATGAACCGCAGTACTATCAATCAGGCCAAACTGACCGGTGATTCCAAGGCCTCTATCAACGACATGTCGGTGGCCATAAGGCAATTAGCGGAGAATGCCAAAGAGGTATCCAGTTCCGCTGATACCGCCACTAACCGGGCAGAAGAGGGTGAAAAGCAGGTCGGTCAGGCCATCGCTCAGATCAATATCATAAGTGATACCGTTAATTCAACAGCCGGTATTGTTGAAGGATTGGGTATAAAATCCGAGGAAATCGGTCAGATCGTTGACTTGATCACCGCTATAGCCAACCAGACCAATCTGTTAGCTCTCAATGCCGCAATCGAGGCGGCCCGGGCCGGCGAACAGGGTCGGGGCTTTGCAGTGGTAGCCGAAGAGGTGCGCAAACTGGCCGAGGAATCAGCGGATGCAGCGCAGCGGATCTTTGGTCTCGTCAAGGAGATCCAGAATGAGGCCCAACGTGCGGTACAGGCCATGCAGAACGGCACCCGCGAGGTACGCAATGGAACCGAGGTAGTTACCAGAGCCGGTGAGGCATTCGGGCATATCATCCAGGCGGTAAGTACGGTAAATACTCAGATCCAGGCCATGACCGCAGCCAGTAATAAGATGGCAGCCAGTGCTGAAACCGTGATCGAGTCCATTGAACAAACCGCTTCTGCCAGTGAAACGAATACCCGGGCGGCCCAGAACATCAGTGAACTGGCCGAAGCCCAGATGGGCGGCATAGAAGAGATCAATGCCTCGTTGGATAATCTGAATGACATAGTCAAAGAGCTGAAGGAAGCTATTTCATACTTCAAATACTCCGAGACCATGATAGTAGATGAAAATTTATAAATGCGGCTTCCAGGGAAGCAAGGGGTAGTCCTCCTTGCTTCCTTTTTTATTGCTGATATTCTTTTACCTTCGTGAAACCGCTGCCATCGGTCTTGATGCGGCAGCGCCATTCCTTGATTGCCCAGGTACTGCTGCTTTCCACCCAGTTGAAAAACAGATGATCCCCGCGCAGGTCCAGCCAACAGATATCATGGTTTCCGGCATCGTATATCATGGATTTCCCGGTGCCATCGACATTGATCCGGTATATTTGGTGGAGTGTTGAGTAGTATATCCACTGGCCATCGATGTTCATGTTGCCGGACAGGGCACGGGCGATTTGATAATCGTCCGGATATATTGAGAGCTTGACATCGGCCTTGAGGCAAGTCCGGTCACTGCCGTCAGTCTTGACCTTGTAAACGGCGGTCAGATTTTTTCCCGGGGAATAGTTATATTTATAGTAAATCCAGTTGCCGTGAACAAAAATATCTGATATCCGGGGGGTGGCATGTTCAGGGTTGGAGCAAATCAGATGGGGATGGGCACCGTCCTTACGGACAGCAAGTATGGCTCCATCGCTGCGGTTGTGCGCGGCATAGTATATATATTGACCGGAAAAGACCAAACAGATAGGGTGAGGATAAGTATTATTTTTACTTCCGCCGCGCAGCCTTTCCTCGATAATGACGGTTTTTTGGCTGCCATCCATCTTGATGCGGTAAAGTCCGTAGATGAAATCCGAAATAGTCGGGTCTTTAGAGTCGATTTGTTCGCTGGTCACACGTTGATAATAGATCCACTCTCCTTCGATCCGGTCGATCCTCGATACATAATAATCATTGAATCCTCCGTCTAACCGCGAAAGACTCTGGCTGGCAATGTCAAGCCGGTAGAGACCATCCACCCATACATAAAAGATATAAGGGTCCCGGACTACATACTGATCGGTCCGAATTGCCAGTTGCATGTCTCCGGTCCCATCATAACGGACCCGGTGCAGGCTGCCATCCGTTGCATTTTTATAATAGATCCATTCCCGGATGAATTGCATATTTTGCGCTTGTCCCTCTGGAGTGGTGAGGATACTTACCGCGTCACTGCCATCGGTTTTAGAACGATACAGTTCAACCTGCTGCCATTTAGAAGAACTGCATGGCTGAAGGTAATATATCCAGTTTCCCAGCCGGGCCAGTGGCTCTATTTTAAGACCGGATTGAAACAGGCCAGTCGGACTGGTAAATTCGAGAGCCTCATTGCCAGACAGGTCAACTGCGGCCGGGGTAAACATACCGGCTAAAGCCGGCAACCCTGGTGCCAGCAGAAATAATGAAACCAGCAAAAAGAATATGTATAACAGGCGGACTGATGAACGCATAAATGTTTCCTCCTGGTCACGTTCTATAATAAAAACATAGGCTATTTTGCAGGCTAGCGCAAGCTACCTGGATTACGGGGTTTTATAACCATTTTCTGCTTTCACCATAAAGCTTGACAACAGCCGGGACGATGGTATATTATCATAAGGCACGGTCTGCAGGATTGTTTCAGTGGACCCATCAGATGGGATGCTGGGAGTTGGCGAAAGCAGGCTAAGCAGATGGAGGGATACCCAAGCGGCCAAAGGGGGCAGACTGTAAATCTGTTGGCGACGCCTTCGAAGGTTCGAATCCTTCTCCCTCCACCATGTTATCG
>JBLMZJ010000100.1:0-35314 GCA_050258735.1 Deltaproteobacteria bacterium
ATTTAGTAGCTTGAACAACTCTACTTTAACGGAAAGGTGTTTTTTTGTATAACTTGTTGACGCCACCCGCATAGCGGGTGGTTTATTATTTCGCTTCGCTCAACAGGCTAAAGCCCATAAAACAAAAGCCGTTCCACTAAAAGGAACGGCTTAAACACTGCTTTTCCAGACAATATATACTCACACCCCACTACCTAAATCATCGATAAATAGATGTCGCAAATTCATTACCGAATATTGACCGGTTCTATCTTATCCTTCAGAACTACGTCGTGCGCACCGCCTTCGATGATGCTTGTGGCTGAAACAACAGTAATTTTAGCTTTTCGATGAAGCTCCGGAATAGTTGTTGCGCCGCAATTGCACATGGTAGATTTCACTTTACTTAGAGTCAATCTGACATTATCTGAAAGACTGCCTGCATAAGGTACAAAGGAGTCAACGCCTTCTTCAAAGGAGAGTTTTTCTGCGCCTCCCATATCGTAACGCTGCCAGTTTCTTGCGCGGGCTGATCCTTCACCCCAGTATTCCTTCATAAAGTTGCCGTTAATATTTACTTTATCAGTGGGACTTTCGTCAAAGCGAGCAAAGTATCTGCCTAGCATTACAAAATCAGCGCCCATAGCCAGTGCTAAAGTTATATGATAATCGTAAACTATCCCCCCATCAGAGCAGATCGGGATATAAATACCGGTTTCTTTGAAATATTCGTTTCGGGCCAATGCAACTTCTTGTAAAGCAGTGGCCTGGCCGCGTCCAATACCCTTTTGCTCGCGGGTAATACAAATTGAACCCCCGCCGATACCTATTTTAATGAAATCAGCTCCGGCATCGGCAAGGAATAAAAATCCTTCTTTATCCACAATGTTCCCTGCACCAACTTTTACGGTGTCGCCGTATTTATTGCGAATATATTCAATCGTGTTCAACTGCCATTCTGAAAATCCCTCGGATGAATCTATACAAAGCACGTCAGCTCCGGCATCGACCAGGGCGGGTACACGCTCATCGTAATCGCGAGTGTTAATACCCGCCCCTACGATATAACGTTTAGATGCATCAAGCAGTTCAGTAGGATTCTTCTTATGTTCGTCATAGTCCTTGCGGAACACAAAATAAAGCAGGTTTCCTTGATTATCGATGATGGGAAGATTATTCAGTTTATGATCCCATATAATATCATTGGCTTCTTTTAAAGTAGTGCTTTCCGTTCCGTAAATCAGTGATTCGAATGGAGTCATAAATTCCTTGACTGGGGTCTCCGGATCCATACGACTTACCCGGTAATCACGGCTGGTGACAATACCTATAAGCTTGCCGTGGGGCGCTCCGTCATGCGTAACCGCCACTGTCGTATGCGAAGTTTGCTCTTTCAACTTTAAAATATCTTTGAGTGTCTGATCAGGCCGAATATTGGAGTTGCTGGTCACAAAACCAGCCTTATAATTTTTAACTTTTCGAACCATATCAGCTTCGTCTTCTATCGACTGCGAACCATAAATAAAAGAAATCCCGCCTTCTTTGGCCAAAGCAATCGCCAGTCTATCATCGGAAACCGATTGCATTATAGCGGAAACAAGTGGAATATTCATAGTAAGAGCAGGTTCATCACCATTTTTGAATCTCACCACAGGTGTTTTCAAATTTACACTGGCCGGCATACATGCCGATGATGAATATCCTGGTACCAGCAAATACTCACTAAAGGTACGTGACGGTTCTTCATAATAAAATGCCATTTTTGAATCTCCTTTAAATTTTTAAATATTAAACTTTAACTTATGATTTATGAAAATATTTTCTCTTGGGTTTCCCCCAATAGTAAGCTTCGCCTTTAGGTACTGTCAATAAATTTTCCGCAATTCCTTCAGGTTCACAGGGACGAAGGAGATGGGGTTGATGATAACCCTGTCTCGCCTTTTACCGCAGAAAAACAGAAAACCTCCGGGTTTACCGGAGGTTCTATTATCAATAAGGTGCTGCGGGCAGGAGCTGGTCTGAAATGTTTTAAAATAACATCATAACACTATCTATTTTTAACCTAACATAGCCATAAGCAGGCCCTCCTACATACTATTATGGGGAACCCGCATAATTGTTTTTGGATGCTATTTTTTATGTTCCATTTCCCAGTTGTTCTTTTCGTCTACCTTCACATTTTTCTTGGTTCAAGGCAACACAGAACTCAGCTGGGGTCATTATTATTTAGAGCACTATGTGGACGATCACGATTGCAAGATATTCGCCATGACTTCTCGCCAGCAGATCTGGGTGAGATGATCTGAGGACAACTTCTCCGGAAGGGTATGATTCTATTGAGGCCTGCGGTATTATTCATCTAACCATAGAAGCACCTAAGAACCTGACGTAAAAAGTTGTACCATTCGAACTGGTTTCTATGTCTATTTTGGCATTATGCCGGGCAGCTATCCTGTAGCAAACCGCCAACCCCAAACCTGTCCCTTGCTCCTTGGTAGTTAGGAAGGGAGTACCCAGCTTATCCAATAATCTGTTGTCTATCCCGTTACCCTGATCCTGAACGGCCAATACTACTTCCTCATTTTCTATAAACGTTCTTATGGTCACCTCTCCAGCCGAGGGCATTGATTCTAGGCCGTTGTCGACCAGATTGAATATTAATTGATGTATTTCTTCTTTATCAAGGAGCAAATCAGGCACATCATTTAATTCTAGCTTTATATTTTGATCTTGACCAATAGCCTTGGTCTGGATCAGCGGTAATAATTTGATAATAATCGATTTGAGATTTTGTGTTTTTAGTTCTACGATTTTATTTTTGGCTAAAGAAAGAAATTCCGTTAAAATCGAATTGGCTCTGTCCATTTCTTCGATCATTAAATCAAAATATTTGATTTCTTGTTTATAATCATCATTCTCCCGTAGTATTTGCAGATAGCCGCGTACTGTGGTCATGGGATTCCGGATCTCATGTCCAATGCTGGCTGCCATTTCTCCAACTAAATTGAGACGATCCAGGCGGGTCATCTCAACTTCCATTTTCCTAAGTTCAGTTATATCTGTAAGCATGCTAAATAAACATATTTCACCATTGATATCAATAATTTCCGCAGAATATAATCCCAGTCTTTGCTCACCTGTTTTCGTACAAAAGTAACCTTCCATGTTCCGAACAGGTTTCTCCGCCATAATATTCTGTTTTACCATGTCGCGGTCGGCTGGATCCACCCACAGCCCCATCCCTAATGATGTTTGACCAATTGCCTCTTCATGACTATACCCACAAATGTTGCAAAAGGCATTGTTGGCATTAATATATTTACCATCCTCCAGTTTGGTAATGGTCATTATGATTGGACTGGCATTAAAGGCTTTGGAGAAGCATTCCTCCGACATACGAAGTGCTTCTTCCATCCGTTTTAATTCGGTAATGTTTTTAGTCACACAGATCAGATGTGGTTCGCCATAAATATCAATTATATCCGCTGAAAGAAATGTTGTCTTAATCTCTCCCGACTTCATTCGGAACTTGGTTTGCCGGTTGCGAATACTACCCTGTTCATTGACTTGTTTAATTATTTGATCCCTATCTTCTGGAACTACAAATATGTTCAGGGCTTCAGAAGAATATCCAATTACTTCTTCCCGTTTATAGCCAGTTGCATTCAAAAAGGTATCATTTACTTCAATGAAACAATGATCCCTTAGACTGACAATTATAAATGTGTCAGGACTAAAATGAAAGGCTTTGGAGAATTTCTCTTCTGATTGAAGTAAGGCGGCTTCGGCCTGTTTGTGATTATCAATTTCATTTTGTAGTTCTTGTTCTTTTTCTCGAAAGGCAGCCTCAGTATTCTTGCGATATTCAACAAAATCCTGCCGCATTTCAATTAATTCATCAATGAGTTGCTCTTTTGTCTTGTTTTCATCCTTCAATCTGACTGCCTCCTTAGGCTCACCTATCCTTTCAGAAATATAATAATACATTTATATGGCAAATTTTGTCGTTAATTATGCTGGCATATATTTACTAACCAAGAAGGACCCGTCGATACGCCTAGTAAGAAGACTGTTCCTTGAAGCATCGACACCTCCATAAAAGTGCACCAGAGGTTGCATCAAAAAAAGGGGACCAAAAATGCCAGCTAAAGTATTCTTAGGCTACCTCAGAAAACACAGAAATCCCAGCATTGCTGGGATTTATATTGTATTAAATATTAAGTTCTTTTATGTCTAAGCACTCAAAGTTTGATACAATCTGGCGCATTCCGATTAACGCCAAAAAGTATCCCCCGCTCTTACCTCGTAAGTATATCATGGAGTTATGACCTAATATATATTTTACGGATTATTATCTTTCTCATTCGACGTTATTTCTTATATAGGGCACGAATTACATATTCAATCCAACTTAAAGTTTGCCGCCGAGCTTCAAAAGCGCACAATGTGGTACTAAACTAAGTTGACTATGGTTATTACATAATATAGTATCTATTCTATTAGTTAGTAACCAGGTTGGGGGTTATCTCAATGAACTGTCCAAAATGTTATAGTGAAATGGTATTTGGATACATTCAAAGTAAAAGCACAAAATTTTGGAGTAGGGAAAAACGATTCAAACAGATCTTAACTGCGGTACTGGTGCTGCTGCTTGCTGCGGTAACGCCGGTCACGGCTTTCGGAGCTCAGCCGGAAAAAGACGTAACGGTCAGTATACCCGGCTTTCCGGTAACGGTAAACGGAACCACGGTCGATAACAGCTACGATAAATATCCGTTTATCGTCTATAACGATATCACGTATTTCCCCATGACTTTTAACGGCAGTAGATTTTTGGGCCTGGAATCGGAATGGAAAGGAAATTCGGGAGGACTGCTAATCAGTAAAACGGGAATCACCGCGGCCTGGAAGCCAGATAAATTGAACACCAGAAACAGCGGTAACTATAGGGCGACCGTAACGGGCTTTCCCATCAGAGTCAACGGAAAGGCAGTAGACAACAGCATTCAGAAATATCCGCTGCTGTCCTTCCGAAATATTACGTATTTCCCTATGACATGGCAATTCGGTGTCAATGAATTTGGCTGGGATTACAGCTTCTACAATAAAGCCGGGCTTGTCATCAATTCTGACAACATCAGGCTGGAGCAGAAAAAACTGGCCACCATCGTATCAAAGCCGGAATTCACTAGCATTTCCAGCAGTGCTACGGTAACGGACCAATACATTTACTACGCAAACGAAAAAGGGCAGATCATACAGGCTAAGCTAGCCGATCCATCACAAATGAAAACAGTGTACCAGCTTCCTTTATGGGTATGTAAGAGCACCGGTTATGTTTACCCCAAGCTGTTTGTCGAAAATGGCATAGTTTATTTGCGCTACCGTCTTGGTGGGGCTTCTATGGGCTCTGATTTTGTGTTCCGGCTGAACGACGACGGAACTACGGAGGAACTCCGCAATAGTGATGGCATGATTAAGGTCTTTGGAGACAAAAGCTTCTCTTATTGGACCGGCGCGACGCCGGGGCCACACAATCTTTCCATGAAGATTGGAGACGGCGAATACAAGCCGCTGGGGAGCCCGGATTACCTTTACGGCTGGGCATGGACGGTAAAGGAAGATGGCGGCAGGGGCGGAAGACCTTCGGACGATGTATATCTGGTGGGAGATGATCTCTACATTCTTGCTTACAAGGATCCTGACCGCATGGGCTCCACAAACGGAATATACCGGTTGGATATCAATACGGGTGAAATGGTCAGGGTTAGCGATAAAGAGGTTATGGCATTTAAAATGGAAGGAAATTTACTTTATTACTATAGTAATGGCACCTTTTACCGGCAGTCGATCAAAGACAAAAAGGAAGAGGAGATCAGGCAGGTAGTCGTCCCGGGATCGGAAGACATTGAGAACTTCCTTGTCCTAAACGGGAAAATATACTGGATGAAGAGTTACGATCAAAGCCTTTACGATATTGAAGGAAAGAACCTGAATGAAGGCGCTGCCCTTGACGACATGGCTATCATGGGCAGCAGCGGAGAATATCTCGTCTGCACTTTTAGGGAAACAAATACATCAAAATACAGGATCATGGTATTTGACCGGGGCGGAAACGTGGTTTTCAAGACTTCGGATAAGGCATGTTGCCCGAATATTTCCATCTTTGGCGACCGTATATATTTCTACAACCTCACTACAGAAACGGTCTGCATCGGAAAGTTGAGGTAAATGTTCTCCTATTTTTTTGGGGGCGCAGATTTATGATAAACCCAACAAAGGGACGTTCCTTTTGTTGGTCTATCTAAGAATTAAATATAATATCCACGCTAATCCCGGTAACTCTCGCTATTTGCCGCAACGATACCCCATCTGTCTGCTTGACTTTGCGCAGGATTTCGTTTCGTTTGGTCCTTTCCAGGGCTTGGAGCCTCCCTACTGGTTCACCATTCATCAATTTCTCTATTTCTGCTTTTACTTCGTTATCTGTCCTACGCTGCTTGGCCTCATCTTCCAGGCATTTATCATCATTATCTTGTTCCATGAATTCTTTGAATCCTGCCATTGCCTTTTCGGGCTCTTCATGAAATATCCCCAATACCATTCCTGGCTCAGTGAAGCCTGCGGGATATTCTCGCTCTCCATAATAGGAATGAATGCTGCTCCAGTTATAGTCCTTCGGCCTTTGAACTATCCCAGCCTTAAACGGATTGTTATGTATATACCGAACCGCCGTTAACAGATAGTTGTCATCTTCAATACATTCGCTACTGTATCTCCCTTGAAATACGTGCCCGCTTCGTCCATATTTCCTGTTATACCAGTACGCATAACTGGTTCCTATCCTGCTCATGATCCTTGATATACTGTCGGTGTTTTCCCTAATCAATAGATGCACGTGGTTCGTCATCAAGCAGAAGCCATAAACAAAAAATTGCTCTTCCGCTTTCATCTGCTGTACAGTCTCGATAAACCGCTTATAATCATCATCGTCATAAAAGATATCCTGACGATTGATGCCTCGTAATATTATATGATACACGCCACTTTCGTTACGTTCGCGGGGTCCTCTCATCCTATTATCCCTCTGATGTTTTTCATCATTATACTAAACCTATAAATAATAGCCAACAAAAGGAACGTCCCTCTGTTGGCCCGTCCCTTTGTTGGCCCAAATGAGTCCTATGCAAGTGGACATGAGATTTAGGTGAAACGAGTATATAGCATGAGAATATTTACACTAGTTGGCAATCTGTTAAAATTTGTTTAACAACTTCCCAAATTGATAAAGATGGATTTTCTCTATAATATTTATAGCCTTTATATTCTATAATGGTTAATCCATTATCTTCATTACTCTTCATGATATTTTCAGATCGATTAATTGCAATTTTCACATGTTCTAATGATAATTGTTCGAGAACTCTCTTGAAATTAGATTCACGTTTATATTCATCTAAGCTTCTGAAGTTTTCGCTAAATCCTCGATTTATAGGGGCAAGGTATTGTTTTCTGTGGTCAAGACATCCACAACAATCAATTTTATGTAAAGCGATCCATAGTTCAAATGTAAAGTTACTATATCCTAACTTATAATCAATTTGTTTGCCTAAGGCCCTAGATTCTTTCATTCGATCTAGGACGGTTTGAAAATGTGCAGTATGTACATCGTCATTGCTTTCATAATCACATATATGGGTTATAATCGTTTTCTTTGTTATAACCAATGATTTAGCTCGTTTTTTGGGATCTTGAATAGCACAATCCAAAGTAACCGTATATTTTGATACTGGTTCTGCATTTATTTGATTTTGTAACCAATCAAAATACCACTGTTCTGTTTCACCATCTACAGTAAAGTAGTATTTTTGATGATACTTTTTAGACGCCATTGCTTTTAATCCTCTTCTGTTTGCACTAATATATTTTCTAAAATAGGGGTGAAATCAATTTCTTTAATAGCCCCATACTGACTGACAAAATATCTATTCATATAATCTTCATGTTTCCGCACACCTTTGTCTCCAGTTGTACCAAAGTCAGACAACGAATAATGAATACTATTATGAGTTTCATCGTCTCGTTCTACAAATTTAATTTCATCGCGCCTAAATAAATTTGAATTCAGAAATATTGGATTGTGTGTATTAAATACTAACTGGGCACCGTGTGTATTTATTTCATCATTATGAAATATGTTTATAATGTTCATAATAGCCATAGGATGTATGGAAGCATCAAATTCATCAATCACTAAGGTTCCGCCGTTGATAATCGCATCGATAACTAAAGGAAATATATTCATAAACCTTATAGTACCATATGATTCGTACATCTCAGCGGGAATAACTGCACCTTTATTTTTAAATATTGAACATATTTTAGGATCCTTTTCATCTTCAGTAACCAAATACCCAACAGCATTTGAATTGATTCCAAAGATTTTTGCTGCCGTGTCCATTATTTCTTCTATATAGATAGTATCCCTTTTCGGTTCAGAAATTTCATTTATTAGTTTGAGTGCATTAGCCCGATATATAACTAGGAACTTTTCGTTTAGCCAGTATAGTATTAGATTTACAAGCTTGGCGCTAAACATAGCTTTAAAACCATTAATCAAAAATAACTCTTCAACATTCAAATTATTCTTAGCTAAAGATTTGGCTCCCAACTCATTATCTGCAAATTCATTTACCAAATAATTTTTTATATTATTCAAGTTACCAAAATTCAAGCCCTGATCCCTACAAAAAACTAAATCTTCATTAACATGTAATCGTTCAAAAAGTATACTCCGTGGATATTTCTCATCTAAAAAGCCCCCGATATCAAGCGAAAGCTCATATTGGATTAATAAACTTTGTTCTATGAATTTTAATGAAAACTCCACCGGTTGATTATCATTAGACATGCTATTCGGAATCAATTCTAGTTTAAAAGTAGCAGCATTAGGTATACTTTTTTCTTGGGTATTACGAATGTTTCCTCGTAAAATGATTGATTTGAAAACTTCCATCGCCCCAATAATATTTGTTTTACCAGAAGCATTAGGCCCGTATATAATAGCAGAGCATAGAGCTTTATAAGTTTTTGATCCTGACTTCTGCTTACGAATGCTATAATCAAGACCTTTCTGTTTTGGGGCAGGAACCATAGAAAAAATAAGCTCTTCTTTGAAACATTTAAAATTTTTAGTTTTAAACTCGAGTAACACAAACAATCCCCCATTCTGCAATATTGTTGCAAAATCGTGTTTTAATTATAGGTATTATCTTTACCAATGGTCAATATATTCATTCGATTTTGCTAAAAAACTTCAAAATTAATATGAAGCAAGATATATTCCATATTTTGGTATTTCAACAACTAACCTTTCAAATCCTTTTTTAGGTTACAAAATTTATAGTGATTAATTTTTGATAGTAAGAATTTTGGTAACCCCTTCTGCACGTTTGAGCGGCAATCGTCAAGTTTGACTTCTCTTTCGGCCTTACTCTAACCACAAGACTCCCTGCAAGCTATACTTTGACAGGTGCCTCACATGTGCTACGGGACCGGGGTTATTGAAACCTCCATTTCTATAGGGTTTCAATAACCCCGTCCCATGTCACGCCCTTGTAAAAATGATAACCATATCATCGGTGTCTTAGGTTTGAACCTGAAGATTAGCGCTTACATTCTTAACCCGTTCGTATAAGCGGGTTAACTTTATAAACAAGCCATTTATGTAGCAATTGCCAGACTATTCGGTCCAATAGCATTATTACTATTTAAGATTATTTTTTCACAAAATATTGGAATTTATATTACAATTTATTTAATCACCAAGATAAATGGTTAAGGGGGAATAATCGTGAAGCAAGACTATTATTCTGATGGGCAGAATTTAACATTAAAAATATCGGGACATGAAATGAACAACGGGTATAACCTGTATTATGTATGCCGAATTTTATCTGATTTTCATTCAATAATAGACAAATCATATTTAACTCTAAGCAACAAAAGTAAAATGTCAGAAAAAGAACGGCAAATACTAAACTTACGGTTAATATCAGTTAATGAAGGATCCTTCAGTGCTGATTTAGCGCTTCATGTATTGGCCACAACCCAAATGGCCTTGCCCTTTATAGTGTCGCTCAATCCTATAAGCATTTGGGAAATAGTCAAACAAAGCTATGAATATCTTAAGTTTGTACTGGAAGGGTTTCACGCTGGCGAATCAATATCTATCGAAGGCGGAGAAAACAATACTATTTCAGTAATTAACGGCGGTACCAATAATAATATAATAGTTTTTCCACAAAGTAGAGATTTAGCAATTGCTGCTTTTTCTGACTACCAGAACTTGCTTAGCAACATCGGTGAAGGGAAAGGCGTTGATAATGTCTTCATATTTAATAAAAAAAATAACACCAATATGTTAATGGATTCGAATGATAAAGATCTGTTTGATCCCCCTACTAAACTAAATGAAGACATTATAGAAATTCGAGCTGAGATATATCGAGTAGATGGACATAGCCTCACCGGCAGATTAAAGGTTATCAGCACCCCTGAACAAGATATAGTTGCTGGGAGTGAATATACATATGAACTAGAAAACCAACGAGATATATGGAAATGTGCCCAAGCCCTTTTAAAACCTGCCTTGGTCTCAGTCCGTAAAGAAATCAGTTTTAATCCCCGAACATTAGATATGGCTGTTTCAAGATTAAGATTAGTTAGCGTTGATAAGATTCTAGAGTAATATGACAAGGGGACGGTTCTCCTGTCATATTTAAACCGAAGGATCAATTGCTACGTTGGTCTAGCCTGGACCGACAGAAAACACAAAGCCTCCGAATCTCTCCGGAGGCTTAATTTCGTTTTATGGTGCGGCGGGCGGGACTTGAACCCGCACCCCTCGCAGGATACGCCCCTCAAACGTACGTGTCTGCCCGTTCCACCACCGCCGCACAAGGTGGGTCTGACTACTGTCAGGCTCCCAACGTGTGCTATTATACAATAGTTTGGGGGCAACGTCAATTGACCAGGCAAGACTCTTCACTACAGGTCATTTCCCATTTCAAATGGTTTTTGTCTCGGTCTTTTCCGTGGTCTGCAGGGCCGGCTTTAAGAGTTCGACACGGCTCCAGTCTATCATCTCCATGCGGTCGATCGTAAGATTGTTAACCCCTTCGCCTACTAGTTTAGCCGCCATCTTTTGAAAGAGGAAGAGGGCCGGCGCATCATCCACCACGATGTTCTCCGCCCGGCGTACTAGTTTTGTTCGCTCTTCGCTGTCGGTATCCTTTCGCCGGATAGCGTTAAGAACACTGTCCAGCTGCGGATTGTTATAGGAATAGTAGTTGCTGATGCCGATCCGGTTGGAGTGGTACAGGTTATAGAGAAAGGTATCCGGATCGGGATAATCGGCCTGCCATCCCATCCTGAAGCAGTTCATTTCCATACGGCCGACCTGTTTTCGATAATAATCCCAGTCCATCGGCTGCAGCTGTACTCTGACTCCGATCATCTGTAATTGCGCGGCAACGGCATCCATCACGACCTGATTGCCCGGATTGTTGTCATAGGCGATGACAAGAGGTTCCAGCCCCAGTCCTTCAGGATATCCGGCCTCCTCCAGTAACTGGCGGGCCTTTTCCCGGTCCAGGTTATAGCCCCGCATATTGGGGTCAAAACCGCTGATACCGGCGGGGAGCACCCCTTTTAATGGCTGGTAAGCTCCGCCCAGCAGTTTGTCGGCGATCTCCTTCCGGTCAATAGCATAGTTGAGTGCCCGCCGCAGGGAATAGTTGTTGTCATACGGCGGCCTGGATATATTGAAGCCCAGGCTGTAGGTATACAGCAGAGGTTTATAAATAAAATGGTTTTTTAGAGCGGGGTCTTGGCGGATAGCCTTGATCTGGTCAATCGGCACCTGGTCCAGGTAGTCGAGCTTGCCTTGCCGGTAGTCGGCCAGGGCCCTGCCGGGATCATCGTAGATCCGGGCGTTCAATGCATATAACGGGGGTTTTTTACCGTGATAGTTGGCGTTGTGTACAAAAATGAATTGTTTGTTATCCTTAATCTCTTTAAGGATAAAGGGACCGGTTCCAGGCAGTGGTCCTTTGGCCGGATCGGCCGTGGTATCGCCGACCCAGAATACCGGATTGGTAAGCATATAGATGAAAGCGGTGTTGGGCTCTTCCATGCTGATTTTGATGGTGTGGTTGTTGACCACCTGGATACCGGATATATCTTCCGTTTTGCCTTCAATGCGCTCGAAGCCCCCGCGTACCGGTAAAAACAAATTGGCCAGGTTGGCCCAGTCCTGCCCTTTGGCGAAGTTGGTCTCCCAGGAGGCCTTGACATCCGCAGCGGAGAGCTTCTTGCCGTTGGAAAAACGGATATTGGTATCCAGCACCAGGGTCAGGGTCTTCTTGTCCGAGGAATACTTCCACTTACGCGCCAGCAGGGGTTTGATCTTACCGCTTTTCTCATCATAGCGGACCAGCCCTTCGTATACAGCGGAGGCCAGCAGCGTTTCCTCGTGGTTCGCCACCCCTCCCGGTTCCAGCGATACCACACTGCCTATCAATCCTATGTTGAAAGGCCGGGTGGAAAGACTGGCGGTATAGACCACCTGGCGGTGGTGATAGATGAAGAGGGCGCTGAGAATAGCTATAGCCACTATTGCTGACAGCAAACCCGGACGCCTTGATCTCAACTGCATATGTATGTCCCCTTCCAGGTTAGTCGGTTGAGGACAATATATGAACGAAGCGGGATATTTATTACTTAAGAAAGCATGGCGGGGGACAAGGGGATAGACTTAATTAAGGGATCAGTGGGCATAGATGGCCCGGTAGGCACGGTAATTGGCCAGAACATTGCCGACATAGGCCCTGGTCTCCGGGAAGGGTATCTTATCAAGAGCTTGGGGATCACCGTCCCATTTCCCTTCCACTACCCACTGCCGTGTCTTGCCCCGGCCGGCGTTGTAGGCTGCGGCTACCAGCGGTAAACGATCATCGAATTCACGGCTGAGGCTGGCCAGGTACCAGCAGCCGAAACGAATATTGGTCTCGGGGTCATGCAGCATATCAGGGTCAAAGTCTGTTATACCCTGCTGAGAAGCTATCCAGCGGCCGGTATCCGGCATGATCTGCATCAGTCCCCGGGCCCCTTTGGAAGAACGTGCGCTGGTTTCAAACCTGCTTTCAGCTCTCATGACTGCAAAGACCAGATAGGGATCGACATTGTATTCATAAGCGGCAGCAAAAACCAGGTCACGATTGGGCTGCGGATAAAAGACACTTATCCAGCGGGGAAAGGTGACGATAACGACGACCAAGAGCAGAATGATTATCCATAATAGATTGGGAAAACGCGATTGTTTTTTAGCCAAACCAAAAGCCTCCAAGCGATTTTGCTTCCACAGCTGCAAGCCTGCTTATTATAACAGGACATTGATTGCGCTTCTATTAACATTTATACGACAGGGGGCTGTAATATTTCGTTGAAAAATCTGGTGGTGATCACTATTGTTTCCTCGATCGACCCGGAGTTGTCGATAATCCTATCTGCCCGCTCAGCCTTTTCCTCCAGGGACATCTGGGAAGCAATACGCCGGAGGGCATAATCTCTGTCAATGGAATCACGGGCCATCAATCGCGTGATCTGGGTCTCGCTGTCTACCCAGACCACCCACACTTCCCGGCACAGCTTTTCCATATGGGTTTCATAAAGCAGCGGTACTTCCATAAATACGACGGCATCCGGCTGTTCATCTTCGATACCCTTCAGATCGGAGCGCAGTCGTTCCATCACCCGAGGATGGGTAAAGCTGTTTAGTTTCATTAAGCTGTCGTGGTCCTGAAAAACGATAGCCCCCAGCTTGACCCGGTCTATGGTATTGTCAGGATTCAACACTTGAACCCCAAAAAATGCGACTATATCATCCCAGGCGGGCTCACCCGGTTCGATTATCTGATGTGATATTTCGTCGGTATTTATGATCCTGGCACCCAGCCTGGACAACGTCCGGGAAACTGTACTCTTGCCGCTGGCTATACCACCTGTCAGCCCTACTATATACATGTCCGGCCACCGCCCTGTTCCCAATTATTCAGTATTTAGAAGAATTCTCTGGCTGCGATTACCATAAGTATTATGACGGGAAGCCACGAGAGCAGGGATTGCCAGGTCCTGTTCGCCATGATTTTTCCCAGCAGCATCCCTCCGCTAACCAGTATTAATTTTAACACAGCCACCATTAGGGCAGTACAAAAAATATCATACCCCGCCATGGCCATTCCCACTCCGGCTCCCAGGGCATCGACCGCCAGGGCAAAGCCCAGGAAAAAGGCTTCACGCAGGCTTATCTCACCGGAAGAGTCGAAATCAGCGCTGGAGGGCTCCCGCAGGATCTGAATGATGATGCCCAGAGGTTTGATCGAAAAGGCCATAAGCGGCTCACGTTCATCACCCGCCATCTCCTCCAAGCGGCTGCGGCAGGCCTGCATAAGGAAGTAGAGAGCTATCAAAAAGATGAGGACCGCTCCGATCTTGCCGGTAAGGGCCGGGGGCAGCATCACGGCCAATCCCTTGCCGCAGATCATGGAAATCGTGACTGCCAGCGCGGAAGCAAAGGCGATCAGCAGAAGTGAACCCAGGGGGATCTTGATCTTTTTGACCCCATAGGCCAGGCCGACCAGAAATCCATCAGTGCTTACGGCCAGAGCAAATAATAGAATAGCCAGGAACTCCAACTCCGTCACTCCTATCCCAACCAACACATTTTAGAGCTTTATAGCTACTATATGGATAGGAGCTGAGAAGTGTTACCCGGCTAGGATTGGCATTTTCCGCAGTAGTGCGTACCCCGGCCGCCGATGCGTCCCTTTTGAATGGGCTCACCGCAGCAGGAACAGGGCTGATCGTCTTTACCGTATACCCTGAGCTGATGCTGAAATCCGCCGGACTGGTTATAGCCGTCGCGGTAGTCCCGGAAGGTAGTTCCCCGGGCTTCTATACTATCCTTCAAAACATCACGGATGGCCTGCCATAACCTGCCCACCTCGTCCACGGACAGTGAATCGGCCGGTCGGTCCGGCCTGATACCGGCTGCAAACAGTGCCTCATCAGCATAGATATTGCCGATGCCCGCAATAAGGTGTTGATCCAGCAGAAGGTTCTTGACTGCGGTATGACGCCCTTCCAGTACCTGGGCTAAATAACGCGGGGTAAACTCATCCCCCAGCGGTTCTGGGCCCATACGGCAGAAAAATTCTTCTATATCGTTCACCAGCCATACTCCGCCAAAGCGGCGGGCATCCTGATAGACCAGCTTGCGCGCGTTGTTCAAATGGATGAGCAGATGGACATGTTTATCAGCGGCTTCCTCATCCTTATCCAGCATGTAAAAGCGGCCGCTCATGCCCAGGTGGACCACCAGGTGATGATGGCGGGGAAACACCAGGATCAGGAATTTCCCCCGCCGGTATATAGCCTTTATAACCTTTCCGGTAAGTTCTTCCGGGGCAAAATCCTCCCCTCTGATTATATCTGTCCGCTTGAACTCCAGCCGCAGGGCCTTGGCTCCCATGTTAGGAGCCAGGCTCCGGCTGATGGTCTCTACTTCCGGCAATTCGGGCACAAATTAAACCCCCTGCTTTGCTTTTTCGGCTGCCAGTTCCTTCTGGTAGGCCTTCCAGCCCGGGCACCACCTGGTGTGCCACCTCCAAAATCTGGCTTTGAAACTGTTCGGGTTCTTCTCGGCTTCCAGTCGCATCTTGCAATTAGCGCAGTTCGAAGACATCTCGATCCCCCCATTCTATCAATCACGGAAACGCGTCAGGTTTTAATTAGCCACAGATTAACACGGATTAACACAGATTTTATTTCGATACTGTATGAACAAGCCGCCCCTACAGTATTATCTGGCCATGTTAAAGCGCCAGTATTCATCCTATAAAAAAGCCTTTTCCCATCTGCGTTAATCATAAAAATCTGCGTTATCTGCGTCTATTTAAAAGTCCAGCACCCCTTGTCTGGCAACTTTGTAATCGCGCATATCATACCAGTCGCTGCCCACCTTGAGTGAGGCTATCAGCGGTACCTTCAGGGCATAAGCATTCTCCATGCACTGTTTCACCAGTTCCGCCACTATATCCAGTTCCTGCCGCGGCAGTTCCAGAACCACATCGTCATGGACCTGCAGGAGCATACGAGCCTTCAGTGCGCGCCGCTGCAGTTCTTCATATATCTTGATCATCGCCAGTTTGATGATGTCGGCAGACGTCCCCTGTATAGGGGTATTTAAAGCCATCCTTCGGGCAAAGGACTGAACCATCTTATTCTTGGCATTGAGGTCAGGCAGATAGCGCCGGCGCTTAAGGATAGTCTCGACATAGCCATGCTCCTGACCAAAGACTACGATATCCTCCATGTATTTCTTTACCCCGGGGAAGCCGTCCAGGTAATTGTCGATGTAGACGCGGGCCTCTTTGCGGCTGACCCCGGTGTCCCTGGCCAGGCCGAAATCGCTGATACCGTAGATGATCCCAAAATTTACTGCTTTAGCGCGCCGCCTCAGCTCAGGGCTGATCTTATTGATGGGCAGCCCGAATATCTCGGCAGCCGTGCGGGTGTGAATGTCTACATCCTGGCGGAAGGTCTCGATAAGTATCTCATCTCCGCTGATATGGGCGAGAGATCTCAGGTCTATTTGCGAATAATCGGCCGACAAAAGGAGACGTCCCTCTCCGGAGGTAAAAGCCCGCCTTATCCGCCGGCCTTCTTCCATGCGCATGGGTATGTTCTGCAAATTGGGTTCCACGCTGGATAGTCGCCCGGTGGCTGTCTGCGCCTGCTTGAAAATAGTATGTACCCGCCCGGTCTGGGGCGAAATCAAACCCTGCAGCGCATCAACGTAAGTGGATTTCAGTTTGGTAAGCTGCCGGTAATCCAGGATAAAGGGAATGATTTCATGGTCATCATATAATTCTTCCAGTACATCGGCCCCGGTGCTATAGCCCGTCTTGGTCTTTTTTACGGTCCTCAGGCCCAATTCCTCGAACAAGACCTGGCCCAACTGGCGCGGAGAATTTATGTTAAATTCGTCGCCGGCCAGTTCGAATATCCGCTTCTGGTCGCGTTCGATACCGGCCTCCAGTTCTTGCCCGATGGCAGCCAGCGTATCAGCATCTATACGGATACCGGCAAACTCCATGGCGGCCAGCACTCTCGATAGCGGCATCTCTACACTCTGCAGAAGAGAACGTTGCTCGGCGTCCAGCTTTTCCTCTATCAGCTTGAAGATCTCATAAATGTGAGAAACCATTAGCGGGTAACTATCTTTGCTTACCGCCATGTTGAGATAATGCAGGAAAAGGGCCGGGAGTTCATCCCCGTCAAAGGATGGATCATCGATATAGGCCGCCAGGAGAGTATCACCGGCGACTCCTTCCAACTTCATACCCTGACGCAGCAGCAGCACCTCTACGAACTTGGCATTATGAAAATACTTGGGGTATTTCTCCTCCACGAATAGCGGACCCAGCCAAGCCAGACGCTCCTCGACGTCTTCGGCCAGAACCAGGTGGAAGACTTCTTCGCCTTTAGCCAGATAGACTCCCTGCAGATTCGCCCACATGGGGTGGTGGTAATCAGCCTGGATGTATAAGGCCAGTGCCTCACCGGGGACCAACCCCGCAATGAAATGATCGACCCCGGCCTGATCCATCAGTTCGATCAATCGGATATCCTCAGAAGAAGGCTGCAGCACCTGAGTAGCAGGTATCTGCAGGGCACTGATCAGGCTGTTGAACCCCATACGCCGGTAAGTTTCCACCAGCCGTTCCCACTCTGGTTCCTTTACCACGAAGTCTTCCAGCTGGTAATCGAGTTCGATATCTCTAACGATGGTGGCCAAGTGCCGGCTGGTATAGGCCAGTTCACGGTTTTCCGCCAGTTTCTCCACCAGCTTTTTGCCGGTGATCTCATCCAGATGCTCATACAGGTTCTCCAAACTGCCGTATTCCTTTATCAACTTGACCGCCGTCTTGGCTCCAATGCCCGGTACCCCCGGAATATTATCTGATGGATCTCCCATCAGGGCTTTTATTTCAATCATCTTGTCCGGCTCGACTTCCCACTTCTGTTTCACCCCGACTGGATCATACATCTCCAGCTGGGTGATGCCTTTCTTGGTCATCAGTACGTGGGTGAGGTCGGAGACTAGCTGCAGACTATCGCCGTCCCCGGTAAGAATGAGCGTTTCCATCTCCGCCTCTTCGGCTATGCGGCTAAGAGTACCGATGATGTCGTCGGCCTCATAACCGGCCAGTTCTACATATTCCACGCTCCGTGCGGCCAGCACTTCGCGCAGCATAGAGAATTGCGGAATAAGCTCATCCGGAGGCTCATGGCGGTGGGCTTTGTATTCACTGTAAACTTCATTGCGGAAGGTGATGCGCCCCATGTCGAAGGCCACTGCGATGTGGGTGGGCTGCTGTTCCGCCACCACCCGGTTGAACATGGTCAGGAAACCGTAGACTCCATTAGTATATAACCCCTGGCTGTTCTGCAGCAGGGGCAGGGCAAAAAACGCTCGGTACAGCAGGCTGTTTCCATCTATCAACATCAGTTTTTTCTTATCCGCCATTACTCCACCTTCAATTCCGCAAGCTTTAGCCCATTATATCAATAAGCCCAGGATAAAACAAAAAGGGAGAGCTTACACTCTCCCTACAGCTTGTCAAAGAAGTAGGCTGACCGAGCAAAAAATGTGAAGGTAAGTTATGAAAGACGATCTTTCAGTTGAGGCAAGAATGATAAGCCACCTTAATAGCCGTGATTTAGTAGGTTTTTGGTGACCCCATTTGCACGAACCTCAATCCGAGGCACAAGGAAGTCCCGTGATTGAGTCGTACTAGACGTACGTCGACTGAGCGGGATCTTCCTTTGTAACGATGGTGTTGAGGTTCTCTTGATGGGATCAATGGAGATCCGTTAAAAGCCAAAGGTTAGGGTGTCTATTGACCCCAACCTCAAATGTAATATTTGTTTACAAATTTGATTCGCTTTTTTTGACGTCAAAAGGGAGAGTTTGCACTCTCCCTGTAGTTTTCGTATTTAAATTATGGGTATGGATTTATGGATTTACCGCTTCTATAAAGTAGACGTTTATGGTGACCAGACTGGCTTCCTTTTCCAGCCGGGCTTTCTTGTCGGTCAAGGATTGCATCTCGGCTTTCAATTCATTCAAACGATTCAATTCCTGCGAAGATGGTACTGCTTTAGCCACCAGTTTCGCTCTTTCGTCCCGCACCTGATCCATTTGGGTCTGCACATCCTGGAATTGCTCGGTCATGTCGATCGTACTCTGGCTGGGTTTGCCGGCCTGACCTAAAGCGGCCAGCTGCTGCATAACCTTATCAACATCCTTGGGCTCCACCTTCAGGGTGACGCCCTGGGCGGTCGGTCCGGAAAGTGCTTGCATGCAGCCATTGTTATTGTAGCTGTAGCCCAGGCTATTGGCTGCGGCGATCTGAATTACCTGGTTACGAGATTCGGCGGCATTCGCCACTGTCAATCTTACCGCTGTGGCATCTGCTAAACGCGGACCGTTCTGGGCAGTGGAACCTGACGATTTACCTGTATCAACGGCTGTCGCAGCAACCTTGGCGTTGTCAGCCGATTTGATCTGTTCGGATCTATCTGTCTTGCCAGCAGGCTTTTGGTCTACCTGACCGGCAGCATCATTAGCGGCTGTATTAACAGACTCCTGATTATTGATCTGTTTTAAGACCTCGTTGATTGCCACCTTGGGTTTACCAGCATCCTGACTCTTCTCCTGCCAGGAAGCGATCATTGAGCCCAGAGGCAGGACGGTGCTGGCATAGACTCCGCCAGCCAAAGCCACGCCGGCAATGGCAGCCGCTATCCAACTCTGTTTTCTCGGTACCTTGAACTCATGGGGAGTGAACATAATGAGGTTTTCTGCATCGAGTCTCCTGTGCAAAGACTCCGCGAAGCCTTCCGGCAGTGACGGCAGGGTCATATGATGCAAAAGCTCAACCATGCGGCGCATTTCTTGCAGCTGATCACGGCAGCCAGCACATGCAGCCAGGTGAGCCTGGATCATTTTATTTTCTTTTTCACTGCACACCTCGTCAAGGTAGGGTGACAGCAATTCCCTGCACGCTTCACACCTCATGGCATTTCCTCCTTGATTACTTAGACGAGGCTTTAGGGTAGAAGTTCCCGATCACCCAACTTTTTTCTGAGCATATCCCGGGCCCGGCTGATCCGCGATTTTACCGTGCCGAGAGAACAATCCAGAGTCTGGGCTATCTCTTCATAACTCAGTTCCATTACATCTCGTAAGACTATAGCAGTTTTATGTTCGGGTTTTAATTCATCTAGTAGGACTTGTATGTAATCGGAAAATTCTTTTTGTTCATATAATATGTCGGCTCCTGGAGATTGATCCGGTATCTCCTTGTCCACCTCTTCCCCGTCCTGCATGGCCAGCGGCTCATCCAGTGACAGCGGGGTTATTCGTCGCTTTCGTCGTCTCAACTCGTCCAGACATACGTTGGTGGTTATACGGTAGAGCCAGGTTCCGAAACTGGAGTTTCCTTTGAATAATCTAAGCGATCTATAAGCTTTTAAAAGGGCTTCCTGAGCCATATCGCTGGCATCCTCTTCGTTGCCCATATATCTGAAGGCCAGAGCGTAAACCTTCCCCTGATATTGGGCCACCAGCTCCTCAAAGGCACGGGTATCCCCGGATAAGCTCTTTTTCAAGAGCTGCTCCTCGGTCTGCATCGGATCACTCCTTTGCCAGGAAGTTCAAAATAATACTATATCAATCATTCAACAGCATAACCTAAAATCCTTTAATTCCGAAAGTCCTAGTTATCTCAAAAGGTGATATCTCTTCCTTTGCTGGCTGGTTCCAGCCAGATGCCTATATGCTTTCAGAAACTTGTCTGAATATTCAGTATAGTTTATTTATTTCCAGATGCCTTAACAGTTGCTGGGTTCCCTGTTATAATCCAATCAGAAACAAAATTAATTAAAAGGAGGACTTCTGATGGACATTAATGGTGCAGTAGCAATCGTAACCGGTGGCGCTTCCGGTCTGGGTGCCGCAGCAGTCGAAATGCTGGTAGCCAAGGGAGCCAAAGTTGTAGTTGCCGACATGAACGAAGAAAAAGGCAAGGAATTTGCGGCTAAATTTGGTGACAAGGCAGTATTCGTAAAGTGCAACGTAACGGTTACCGCCGAGAACGAAGCAGTAGTAGCCACTGCTGTTGAAAAGTTCGGCAAACTTGACATCCTGGTAAATGCAGCCGGTATCGGCAGCGCTTCCAAGATCATCGGCAAGGATGGCCCCTCTCCCCTGGAATGGTTCAAGATGGTCGTAGACATCAACCTGGTTGGCGGATTTGACGTTATGAGACTCGCCGCATGGCAGATGTCCAAAAACGAGCCCAATGATAAGGGCGAAAGAGGATGTTTGATCAACGTTGCATCAGTAGCCGCATTTGAAGGTCAAATGGGACAGGCTGCTTATGCCGCATCCAAGGGCGGCGTAGTTTCCATGACTCTGCCGATCGCTCGTGACCTTTCCAGAGACGGCATTCGTTGCAACACCATTGCCCCTGGTATCTTCGACACCCCGATGATGCAGTTACTGCCGCAGGCAGCTCGTGATTCCCTGGGCGCTCAGGTTCCCTTCCCGAAACGCATGGGCGATCCCCCCGAGTTTGCTCACCTGTGCTGCGCTATCGTAGAGAACCCTTATTTGAACGCACAGGCGATCCGCCTCGATGGCGCTATCCGCATGGGCATCAAATAATTTAGGACTTATTATATAGAAAGAATAATGCTTCATTATTCATAATAAGGGGACAGTTTTGCGACCGGTCGGACAACATCCGCCGGTCGCTTTGCATCAACCGAAATATCGGTCAATCCTTGACAATGAGACCTGCTCAATTTATAATTAATTCTGCTTGAAACTAAGAGCCAGAGTGTCGGAATTGGCAGACGAGCGCGACTCAAAATCGTGTGCCGCGAGGCGTGTGGGTTCGAGTCCCACCTCTGGCACCATCGAAATCAAAAAGGGCCGAAAGGGCCCTTTAGTTTTTTCTGATCGTTGATTTTTCCCTCATTTTTCTGTTGGCTTCGATAAGTTAATTATTGATCCCGGCAAAATTCCAATGCCAGGTTTCATAATAGTTTATTGCTCCGTCTGGGAAATAAGGTTCCCATGCACCACCATTTACTTTATTATTAGTTGGACTAAATCCTAGTGCAGCTGCATTTTTCTCCAGCCACTTCAACTCATATGATTGAGCCCGGCCAGTTTGCGGGTCTGATGTATTAAAGTCAATAGCCTTGCCTAATCCATGCGGGCTATTACCAGGTATTGCCGCTGTTGCCGGGCCATTTGTTTGGTAACCCTTTGCCTGGTCCTCATATGATCGGTAACCTGCTGTAGAATCCGTGAGCAAAAATACGCTTATATCATTTTTAGGGTCCTTCGCAGCTTCTAGAACAAGTATCGCCCAGCCAACAGCTGTGTTTTCTGGTAGTAAAGCCTTCTTTACTTTGGCTGTGGGAATAGAAATCATTGAACTGGTATCTAGTTTCCCGTTCATCGCCGTATCAGTACAAATGGGCTGGAGTTGTTTGCCTTTTAGCTTCATAATGTCTTCGTATGTACGTCCCTCTTGTAAACACTTTTCAAGCGCTGCCTTAGTCTCATCGTCAAACTCACCCGTAATGTCTAATCCAAGCTTGTATTGCAGCAATATTGCATCTGCAGCAAGCAATGCGATATTGGCTTTGGGATTATTAGGTTCAGTTTTAAAGCCTAACTTGGCAAGAGAAACCAGCATACTCTGATCCGGCTTAGGACCGCGAGGTTGGGGCATAGTTTGGGTACCTGACGGACCTTGTTTTTGAGTTATGGTAACGGTTTCACTTTTATTGTCCCAGGCAACCTTGCAATTCATGGCCTCGGAGACAAATCGCAGGGGCACCATAGTATTCCCATCTACAATTCGTGCAGGTGCGGCAAGCTTAACCTCTTCACCGTTTCTATAGGCTGGGCCGCCAATAATAAGCTTCACAGTGCTTTGACCCTTCGAAGCGGTCACAGTCTTCGTAGTATTATCCCATTGGACTGTTGCCCCAAGCGCTTCAAAAATAGACCTTAGTGGCACCAGAATGCTGCCATTCTCAATAATCGGTTGACAAGGTAGTTCAAGCTGTTTATTATCCATTATTATTTTGGGAGCTGCATCAGCGCCCTGCGGATATAAAAAGATAAGAATTAAACACACTAACCCGATCCTTTTTAACATTTCAATCGCTCCTTAAATCTGTTTTATATATTCCTACGTTGTTAGCAATAAGCAATCATTCTTTGTTAATTGAAAGGGGAATTTGATACTAACATATACTCAACTTACATTATATATCATTAAATGCCATAGAAAGTAATACCAAATAGGCAGAAGCCAGGTGAATGATTCTCTGAATCTGCTCATGAACATTCGTGCTATACATGCTTCAAAGGAATAAATAAACCCCGCCTCTTATGAACAAGCTAATGAAAAAATGAGGAGGCTTTTTATATGCGGATCAGTGAAGCCAACAAGCTTATAGGTAAGATAATGAAGATCGATTCAGGGCACGACATGGTGGAGGTCATTGTCGATATTGGGGATTTCGCGGTTACGGCCACGATCAGTCAGGGGGCGGCCAAAGATATGAACCTGCATGAGGGTGATGAGGTCTTCACCATGTTCAATTCAACGGATGTCACTCTTATAAAGGATACTAAAACCCCGCGGCGGGACTATGGGGTATAATGAAAAATCTGCCGATATTGGTCCTGATTTTTCGCAAATTATTGAAAATTACCAGGTAATATTCTAATATTATAGTAAGTTGTGAGGGGGGAATAGCAGGTGAAGAAGGAAAATATGTTTTTCCTGATCATGGTGCTTATGGCAGCGGTGATTGCCGGTGCCACCATTGGAATTGTCAGTAATTTCGATTTGATCGTTGACCGGATAAATGTGATGAATTCCCAAGCCCAGGCTCATAACGCGGAACTAGCGGAAAGTGCAGAGGCGGCAACCGATTCGGCTCCTGCCGCAGAGAAAGCTCCAGTCAAAACCGACACTGAAACCTCCGCCGTCTCCTCCGGAACCTCGGCAGTCAGCACAAGCGGGAACACTACCAGTGATATTATGATAATGACTTCGGAGGAGAAGGCCCAGATAACTGAGATGCTGTACGAATTGGGCATGTCCCAGGGCGGAGATTACAACCAGTTCATCAAGGATTTCCAGCAGCAGCAGAACCTCCCCGCTACTGGCAGTCTGGATTCCCGCACCCTCAGGGTGATCATCAACAAGACGACCGAACAAAAAGCCAGGCAGCAATAAAATATAATAAAAATAGATAAAGGCCTCTTTTGTAAAGAGGCCTTTATCTTTCGACAAATTTAGGGGGGCATTTTACACTTCATTATATAATCATCAAATTGTGGCATAAAAATCTATCCCATTTGCCGACATCTATATGTTATTATTAGTCGTAAGAGGTGACAGGTAAAATGTCCTTGAATATGGATCTGTACGCCAAGGAACTTTTATTGTATCCCATTCTTCAGAACATCAATGAGGGCATTATCCTGACTGATACCTCTCAAACCACGGTATTTTTTAATGAAAGAGCCGAAGATATCTATGAATTGACCGCAGCAAACGTCATCGGCAAGCCTATTGATACCATTAAGCCACATCTACATTTCTCTCAAATGATCTATAATCGGCAGAGGCTGATCGAAGATAAGGAATTTATTAACGGAAAACAAATAAACATTACTAAAGGGCTTTTGGAACTGGCTCCTGGTCAATTCGCCTGCTTTGCTATACTGCAGCAGGATGATCGTCTGGAAGATTACCAGTTGAGTTCGTTTCTGCAAAGTCCTTATGAAGGTATTGTTATCTTTGACCATAACCTCTACCCGGTTTTTGCCAACGAAGTATGTTATAGCTTTCTTAAATGCAAAAGCAAAAACGAGCTGATCAATGAACTGAATCCCATAGTGGCCCGCTCCAATCTGGAGGATTCTTTTAATCGGGGCAAACCTATGGCCGGTCAAATGCTATCTATCCGGGGGCAGATGCTGGAGGTACTATACCTGCCGGTCATGAGGCAAGGCAGGACAGTGGGCATAATCGCTAAGACAGTACCGGTTTTTCGCCAGGAACGGACCTGGGAGCAGCTGGTGGAACAATACAGTCTGGGTACGGCCAGCTATTCGTTTGACCACATAGTGGGCAGTCATCCAACGATCCTGGAACTCAAGGAGTTGTCATCCAAGGCGGCGCGAACTATTTCCACCGTGTTGATCAAGGGGGAGAGCGGGACCGGTAAAGAGATCTTCGCTCACGCTATTCATAATGTCAGCCCCCGGCGGCGGGGACCATTTGTGAAGGTGAACTGTGCGGCAGTACCGGAAACCCTTTTGGAATCAGAATTGTTTGGCTATGCCGAGGGAGCTTTCACCGGGGCTCGCAAGGACGGCAAACCCGGTAAGTTTGAATTGGCCAACCACGGTACCATTTTCCTTGACGAGATCGGGGACATGTCTCTCAGTATGCAGGCCAAGCTCTTACGGGTCTTACAGGAAAAGGAAGTCGAAAGGGTGGGCGGCGTAAGCACTACCAAGGTGGATGTCAGAGTCATCGCCGCTACCAATCAGGACCTTTTCAAATTGGCCCAGGAGAACAGGTTCCGTGAGGACCTTTATTATCGTTTGAATGTAATAATTCTGGAAATCCCTACATTACGGGAGAGACGCGAGGATATACCACTGATAAGCAAGGCCCTGCTGCAGCGCCTGAACAGCCAGCTGGGCACCCGGGTAAACAACATCAGCTCAGAGGTAATGGAACATTTCTGCAATTATAGCTGGCCGGGCAATATTCGTGAACTTGAGAACACCATCGAGCGGGCGATAAATTTCTGTGATGGTAACACGATTACCCTGGCTGATATACCGGAACATATCATAACCTTGGCTTCCGCCCCGGCCCCGCACTCAACTGGAGGGACTCTGGAGTATCTGCTGGAGGCCCATGAAAAGGAAGTTATCCAAAAGGCTTTGGAAAAATGCGGCGGCAATCGGACAAAAACCGCCGAGACGCTCAATATACATCGTTCAGTGCTGTATCGAAAAATGAATAAGTACAAAATAAGCTCCAATTAGTCGTCTCGTTTGCGCGACATTGTAGCTCTATTGTATCACCATCGGGAATCCGGTTTTCTGGCATTCTCCTACTACTTGTCTCCCTAACAGGACAAGCCGGGCGCGTGACAGAAAACCAGTATACCAGCGGAAATCCGCATAGTATTGAGGGAACCTGCTATACTCTGGCCCGTTATGCGAGGTGGTACATTTATTGCATAATTCAAATGCAAGAGCCAGAGTGATCATTTATTAATACAAGGGGGTGGTTATGAACCGGGATTTAGTTTGAACAATGTTGATCACGTACGGATACAAAAAGAGATAATTAAAAGATATAAGGGGGTTACTTTTAATGGCAGAAATCAACAAAATCGCTGTATTGGGTGCAGGCACCATGGGAATGGGCATTGCTTGGGCAGTAGCCGGAGCAGGCAAAAAGGTCGTTCTTTATGATCTGAAGCAGGAAATCGTCGACAAGACCATCGCCCGGATCGGCAAAGGCCTTGCCAAGGCTGAAGAAAAGGGCCAGGCTCCTGCCGGCGCCAAAGATTTTGTCACTGGCAACATCACTGGCACCGCTGTACTGGAAGATATCAAAGACTGCGACTTCATCATTGAATCCGTTTATGAGAGCATGCCGGTCAAGAAGGATGTTTATGGCAAACTGTCCGCTATCGTTCCCGACGATGTTATCGTAGCCACCAACACTTCTTCACTTTCCATCACCGAGATCGCCGCTATCTACAAGAAACCCGAAAAGGTCGTAGGTATGCACTTCTTCAATCCGGCAATGGTTATGGCTCTGATCGAGGTCATCCCCTGTCTGCAGACCTCTCAGGAGACCGTGGACGTTGTTATGGAACTGTCCAAAGCCATTGGCAAAAAACCGATCAAGGTTAAAGAAGGCCCTGGCTTCGTAGTCAACAGAATACTGCTCCCCGGCATGAACGAAGCCGCTTTCATTCTGCAGGAAGGCCTGGCCACTGTAGAAGATATCGACAAAGCTATGAAGATGGGTGCTGGCTGGCCGATGGGTCCGTTTACCCTCTGCGATATGGTCGGAATCGATATCGCTCTTGAAGTTTGCAACACCCTGTACAGTGAGACCGGCGACAGCAAATATCGCCCCTCTCTGCTGCTGAAACAATACGTGCGCGCTGGCTGGTTGGGAAGAAAGACCGGCAGAGGCTGGTACGATTACAGCGCAAAATAGTATTGCTTAATATTCAAACAGTTTGAAGGGGGTTAGTTCATGTCATATAGAGATAAACAATACGAGACTATGCTGGTTAGTTTTGAGGAGCCCGGTATCCTTACTATTCAATTTAACCGTCCCAAGGCATTCAATGCCGTAAATGAAACATTCCTGGATGAGATCTGGGAGATCACTGCAGCAGCCGAACTCGATCCTGAAGTCCGCTGCTTGATCTACACCGGCGGCGACAAAGCTTTTGCTGCCGGCGCTGACCTGAAAGCAGTTGTGGATTACAACGCTTTCGAAGCTCGTAACTACCTGGACAAGGTACACAGAGCTATATTCGCGGTCGAAGACAACCACAAACCGGCTGTTGCCGCTGTTAACGGTCTGGCACTGGGCGGCGGCCTGGAGATCGTGCTGTCTTGTGACATCCGCATCGTGGCTGATAACGCTACCCTGGGCCTGCCGGAAATCAACCTGGGTATCTTCCCCGGCGCTGGCGCCACTCAGAGAATGCCCCGGAACGTCTCTATCTGCAAGGCCAAGCAATATATCTTTACCGGTGAGTTCTTTGATGCCAACACCGCTCTCAACATTGGCTTGATCAATGCGGTAGTTCCTGCTGATCAGGTCATGGTTGAAGCCAAAAAGATGGCCAAGAAGCTCTGCAGAAAGTCTCCTTTGGCCCTGAGAGCAGCCAAGCAGTCTGTGAACAATTCCATGAATATGGATATCAAGTCCGGCTGTCGGTTTGAACAGACCGGATGGTCCATGCTCTTCGCCTCTGAGGATCAGAAGGAAGGCATGAATGCATTCCTGGAGAACAGAAAAGCTGATTTCAAAGGTAAATAAACTCTACCGTGGTCATAACCCGTTTCCCTAACTGAAAACAGAGACGGAGAGCAAACCACTCACAACGTTTTGTTCTGCACTATAAAGTGTCCGTCAGATGTGGCAGGAAAGGTGAGATGGGAAAATGATATAGTTCGGAATCCACCGGGGGCTAAACCCCCGGTTTTTTTCTTTAGGGGCGGATATGACCGCTCCTTGCCATCCATGGCACCGCGGCACTAGTCCATCCGTGGTCGTCGGAATCCGCCCCTACCTGATCTGTGCAAATCCTTGTTGATTCAAATCAGATCACGCGGGCGATGCCCTGATAGACCCGGCCGCGATGGGTGTCCATGGTTATTATCATATCGTCCTCCAGCATGCGGGCAGCATCAGCAGCGCCAACAATGACCGGGATGCCGGCGTTGAGACCGATGATGGCAGCATTGGAAGTCAATCCTCCTTCTTCCGCGATCAGACCCGCTATCTTGTCCAGATGCGGGGCCAGATCGCTGTGGGCACTGGGGGTCACAACTATATCACCGTACTGGATCTTTTCCAGGTCAGCTGCACTTATCACCAGCCGGACCTTGCCGGAAACTGATTTTGCACCGATGCCCATCCCCTGCAGAAGTACCTTGCCTACCACATGGACCTTGAGCATATTAGTCCCGCCCGCCACATCACTGGGTACCCCGGCAGTCAATATGACCATATCGCCGTCCTGGATATAACCTGCCGCCAAACTGCGCTCGATCGATTCATCCAACAATTCATCAGTCCCGGTGGTTTCCTTTATCAAAACCGGCTTCACTCCCCAAACCAGGCAGAGCTTATTAAGTACCTCCTTGTGCCGGGTAGCCGCGATTATGGTGGCCTGGGGCCGGTATTTGGAAACCATGCGGGCGGTATGTCCGCCGCGTGTAGCACTTATAATAGCCGAGGCCTTGAGGTTCATAGCTACCGTGCAGGTTGCATAGCTGATCGCGTCGGTAACTGAGAGAGTCCCCCGCAGACGCCGCTGCCTGAGTATGTCGGCATAAGGCAGGGCCTCTTCGGTACGGGCGGCGATACGGGCCATGGTCTCGACCACCTCTACCGGGTACTTGCCAGCGGCGGTCTCACCGGACAGCATAATGGCGTCGGCCCCTTCAAAAATCGCATTGGCCACATCAGATACCTCGGCCCGGGTAGGCCGGGGATTTACGATCATGGAGTCCAGCATCTGGGTGGCTATTATCACGATCTTTCCTGCCATGCTGCATCGTTCTACCACGGTCTTCTGTACCAGCGGTACCTCTTCAGCCGGTATCTCTACACCCAGATCACCGCGGGCCACCATTACTCCGTCGGCGACCTTTATGATGTCGTTCAGGTTATCCACCCCGCCCTGGCTCTCTATCTTGGCAATTATATCTATATCTGCTCCGCGCCGCTCCAGGATACGCCGGATCTCCAATACATCTTCCGCGCTCCTCACGAAAGAAGCAGCAATAAAATCCACCTTTTGTTCGATGCCAAATTCGATATCCTGGCAGTCCTTCTCACTAAGAAAAGGCAGATTGATCCTGACTCCGGGAACATTTACCCCCTTCTTCTCCCCTAATGCTCCTCCATTCAAAACCGTACAGATGATATCCGTGTCGTTGGTGCTCTCTACCAGGAGATTTATCAGACCATCAGCCAGCAGGATGTGAGCCCCGGACGTCACTTCATGAGGCAGGTTCTCGTAGGATATTTGTACCTCGTTTTCATTACCGGGCACCTCCCGGCTGGTCAGGACAAAACGCTGACCGGCATCAAGCTGCACCTTGCCCGACGCAAGCCGTCCGGTCCTTATCTCGGGGCCCTTGGTATCCAGCACGATCGCCGCCGGCTGCCCGAACTCTTCCGCAGCTTTCCTCACGTTATCTATCCGATGCTTGTGTTCCTCATGACTGCCATGGGAAAAATTGAGCCGGGCTACATTCATTCCGGCCTTCATCATTTTGACGAGTACCGGAACTTGCTCACTGGCCGGCCCTATCGTACAGATGATCTTGGTCCTGCGCATACATTACACCTCAACTCTAAAGAATAAACCACTTCGGGAAACGAATTCACCACAGATGAACACGGATTATTTTTACTAAGGTCTCAATTGAATAACTTATTGCTTTGGCTTTATACAGAACCTTTTAACGTGTAGTATAAATATTCATCATTAATACAATAAAAATTATCTGTGTTAATCTGTGTCTATCAGTGGTTAATCGTAACCCCCAACCGCTATATCGAAAGTATCCTCGCGATTTCGAGGATGTTGAGTTCGGGGGTGCGATTGCCTTTGACCACTTCCCCCAAGGGGATGGCATGGGTCTTCTCCTCCATACCGGAGATCATCATATTTACCCGGCCGTCCAGGATACAATCAACTGCGGCCTTACCCATACAGGAAGCCATGATACGGTCTACTGCTGTCGGAGTACCACCGCGCTGCACATGACCCAGGATGGTTACCCGGGTATCCTGGCCGGTCCTTTCTTCAATAATGGTTTTCAGCTCCATGACCGGGTAGGCCCCTTCGGCCACCACCAGTATGCTGTGCAGCTTTCCTCTTTTCAGACCGTTCTCTATCTTGCTCGTGATCTGATCGAAATCCGGCTCGACCTCCGGGATCAGAATGGATTCGGCTCCCCCCGCCACTCCTGCGAACAGTGCCAGTTCACCACAGCGGCGTCCCATCACCTGAATAATAAAAACCCGCCCATGACTGGATGCCGTGTCCCGAATGCGGTTGATGGCATCCAGGGCAGTGTTTACTGCTGAATCAAATCCAATCGAGCGAGTATAAACTACATCGTTATCTATCGTAGCAGGTATTCCAATAGTATTGATACCCAGCCGCGAGAGTTCCAGGGCTCCCTTCAGGCTGCCGTTTCCGCCGATGACTACCACATTGCCTATTTCTGCCTCATCCAGGTTGGCCTTGGCCTTTATCCGTCCTTCCTGGGTCATAAATGTCTGTGAGCGGGAGGTACGCAAAATGGTGCCACCCCGGTGGATGATGTCGGCCACCGAACCCAGGGACATCTCCTTGATCTGGCCGGCGATCAGGCCCTCGAAACCCTGATAGACGCCGTAAACCTTGCATCCGCTATAGATACCGGCCCGGACCACAGCACGGATGGCGGCGTTCATGCCAGGCGCATCACCGCCGCTGGTAAGTACAGCTATACTGTGCACAGGATACCTCCCTGCCTGATGATTATTTAGCGTTCAAAGCTGCTGTACCGGATTATTTGCCGGGTCCATCGCTGGTCACCGTGCCATAGCGGTTATAGACCTCGACCTTGCCCCTGATCTTTACGGCCGAGGTATGCTCGGTAAACTGCAGGACCATGATCTCGCCCCGGTCCAGCTTTTCGGTGTGATGAAACTTGGTGTCCTTGCCCCGGGTCAAGCCCATGATGGTAACCCCATTTTCCAGAGCCTTGATCACAATATAGTCATCTCCCGAATACCCTTCATTCATGCACCAATCCCCCTTTAAAGATATTAATTCAACACAGATACACACAGATTCTTTAGATAAAATGACAATCCGCCCCTACAAGGGTATACCTTAGTGTTTTCCTAATAAAAATCCGTGTCCATCTGTGTTAAATTACGTTAATCCCCTAGCTGTACCACACGTTGTTTTTACCGCAGATCTCGGCCAGTCGGTCTTTTAAATCAGGGTCGGCTGCCACCTGGTAGTTATGCTGCAGGGCGATGACCCTGCGGTCCGGCAAATGCAGAAACACCTCCATATCCCCGGGGCATTCCTCCAGGATGGACAACAAACCTTGTTTGGTATCGCCATTACCATTATTCTCTCCGGAAATCCGAATATGCAATTCCTGCAAATGCGAAGGCAGGGTCTGGACCCTTCTAAGTGATATCTTGGGCTGCTCATCACGGGTATCCAGGAAGCCTTCTACTACTACGGCCTGCTCCGCTCCCAGACGGTCGAAGTTATTACGAAAAGCCGAAGGGAATACCATTATCTCCATGCGCCCTGAAAGATCCTCCAGGTCGAAACGGGCATAACTGTCGCCTTTACGGCTGACCTTGCGGTTAAGATTGAGCACCGTCCCCGCCACCCGCACATAGATATCTTCGTTCATATTTTGAAGATCGGCCAGTTGATGGGTACTGATACAGGGCAGGATCTGGCGGTACTGGTCCAGCGGATTGGATGAAACGTAAAAGCCTAGTACCTCTTTCTCCCGTCGGAGTTTTTCCTGGGGCTCGAATTCGTCCTTGAACAGCGGTTGGGGTTCTTCTATGGTATCCTGGCTATCGCCGAAGAGCGACATCTGCTGACTGGATTCACTCTGCCTGATCTGCAGGGCCAGGGTCACACATTCCTCCATCATGGAAAGGTTCTGTTTGCGGGTCTTGCCCAAGGAATCGAAACAACCGGCCACTATCAGGTTTTCCAGCATGCGTTTATTGATCGAGCCGGAATCGATTCGACGGCAGAAGTCGAACAAGGATCCATAAGGTCCGTTCTTTCGCTCTTCTGCTACCTGTTTTACTGCATTCAAGCCCACATTCTTGATAGCACCTAATCCAAATCGGATGCTGCCGCCGGTGACGGTAAAATTCTCATAACTTTCATTGATATCTGGCGGCAGAACCTTGATACCCATGCGCTGGCACTCTTTCAGGTAAAACACCACCCGGTCCTGGTTGTCGATCACACTGGACAGGAAGGCACACATGTATTCTACCGGGTAGTAAGCCTTCAGATACGCCGTCTGGTAAGAGATCATGGCGTAGGCGGCCGAGTGGCTCTTGTTAAAACCATAACCGGCGAAGCTCTCCATCAGGTCAAAAAGATGACCGGAGATCTTTTCATCTATCCCATGGTGGCTGGCAGCTCCGCTGACGAATTTATCACGCTGCGCCATCAGTTCGGAAACCTTTTTCTTGCCCATGGCCCTCCGCAGCACATCAGCTTCTCCCATGGAAAACCCGGCCAGATCGCTGGCCACCCGCATTACCTGTTCCTGGTATAGTATGACACCATAGGTCTCCTTCAAAATATCCTCCAGCATGGGGTGGATATATTCCATGGCCTGCCGGCCGTGCTTGCGGTTGATGAAATCCTCTACCATGCCGCTGCCCAACGGGCCTGGACGATACAGCGCGATCACTGCTATAAGGTCCTCGAAACGATTGGGTTTCATTTCAGTGAGTAACCGGCGCAGGCCGTCACTTTCCAGTTGGAATACCCCAATGGTTTGTCCCGATGATAATAGTTGATATACTTGCTCATCGTCCAGTGGCAGGTCATTCAAATCAATTTCCGTATGCTGGGTCCGGCGGATGATATCTACCGCCCGGTCCAGTACGGTAAGGGTCCTCAGACCCAGTATATCCATCTTGAGCAAGCCGATATCTTCAACGGTCTCCTTGGTGAACTGGGTGACCACGTGGCCTTCCGGTGTCTTCTGCAGTGGCAGCAAGGTGGATAGTGCCTCTTTGCCAATAACCACGCCGGCGGCATGGATGGAGGCATGGCGCGGCATCCCTTCTATCCCCCGGGCCAGGTCGAGCAGACGGCGTGCCGTCCCGTCATTTTCATAAACCTGTATCAATTCAGGTGAGATATCCAGTGCCCGGTCCAGGGTGACCCCCAGCTCACCGGGAACCATCTTGGCGATCCTATCTACATCGGCATAGGGTATATCCATAGCACGGCCTACATCACGGATGGCAGCCTTGGCTGCCATGGTCCCGAAGGTAATTATTTGGGCTACCCGGTCTGCTCCATACTTCCTGATGATATATTCGATGACCCGGTCGCGTTTCTCAAAGCAGAAGTCTATGTCAATATCCGGCATGCTCACCCGCTCGGGATTCAGAAAACGTTCGAACAGCAGATCATATTTCAGCGGATCGATGGTGGTAATGCCCAGCACATAGGAGACCAAACTCCCGGCGGCAGAGCCCCTGCCCGGCCCCACCGGGATCCCATTGCTTTTGGACCAGTTTACCAGGTCCTGTACGATCAGAAAATAGGCGGCAAAGCCCATGGCATTTATCATTCGGATCTCAAAATCCAGACGCTCGACCACTTCAGGAGAAGGGGCTTCATACATATGCTGGAATTTGCCCCTGACCATTTCTTCCAGATAGCTTTCCGCTGTAAAGCCGGGCGGAAGCTCATAATGAGGAAGGTGAAATTCTCCAAATGTGAAATCCACATTACAGCGTTCAGCGATCAAAAGGGTGTTCTCTAATACTTCCGGATGATCGGGAAACAGTTCCTCCATCTCGGCAGCACTCTTCATATAGAATTCACTGCCGGAAAAACGCATTCGGTTGGGATCGTTCACTGCACTGCCGGTCTGGATACAGAGCAATACGTCATGGAGGGTGAAGTCCTCGCGTTTCAAGTAATGGAGGTCATTGGTGGCTACCACCGGTATGCCGGTTTCCTGGCTGATCTTTAGCAGATCGGGGATGGCCTGCTTCTCCTCGGCCAGGCCGTGGTCCTGTATTTCTATATAGAAGTTTCCGGCTCCAAAAATCCCTTCAAAATAGCGTGCAGTATCCCGGGCTTGCTCATAACGTCCAGTGAGCAACAGACGAGGCAGTTCACCTGCCACGCAACCCGACAGGGCGATGAGGCCCTCACTGTATTGCTCCAGGAGTTCCCGGTCTACCCGGGGTTTATAATAGAACCCCTCCAAATAGGCCCGGCTGACCAATTGCACCAGATTATTGTAGCCCTGCTTGTCCCGGCATAGCAAAGTCAAGTGGCAGGGGTTGTCATCATAGGCCTTTTCCTTGTCCAGCCTGCTCCGCGGGGCTACATATACCTCACAGCCGATGATGGGCTTGATCCCCTGTTTTTTCGCTTCCCGGTAAAAATCGATCACCCCATACAGAACGCCATGATCGGTAATGGCTACTGCAGGCATATCCAATTCGACTGCCCTTTTTACCATGTCCCGGACCCGGCAGGCTCCATCGAGTAAGCTGTATTCAGAGTGATT
>JBLMZJ010000101.1:0-8756 GCA_050258735.1 Deltaproteobacteria bacterium
TCTTCCTGAGTCAGCGACTTCTGAATCTTTTCTTCATCCGGTAGTAAGCTATCTGACGGGGTTTGCTGAATTGTTTGTACGGTTGGTTGGAGATAGGTTACTTCTGCACCCAAAGCTTCACCTACGAACCGTATCGGTACCATTGTTCGTCCTCCAACGATTGCGGCTGGAGTATCAAGAACAGCTTCGTTACCATCTACCATTGCTCTAGTTGACCCAATTACAAGTTCAACCTTCTTGTTCCCGCTGATTGTGACCTTATTGTTTGCCGAATCCCAGTCCACTGCAGCACCAAGTGCCTCTGCAATAGCCCTGAATGGAACCATTGTCCGCCCGTTAAGAATGGTGGGAGGCTGGTCAAAATTGACCTGGTTTCCATTCACCTTAACCGTTAGCTGTGATCCGTCATTGATTACCTGTACTGTTTGCGCCGCGTAACACGGTAGATTAAAAACGAACATCATCAGGATTACTACAAGTCCTAATTTACTAGATTTCCATTTCATTTGTTATTCCCCACCCTTAGCCTGACAAATTTTCTATTGTGTTTATATACATCTAAGATATATTCTACCTAATCCACCATGCTCCTGCTAATTCAGACGCTCACCCCAATCAGCGTAGCATCAAATAGGAATGGGTAGTCCCCTATCCACCTGGACTTCCCATGAAATTAACATTATAAAGTTAAATATTAATTAAGATCCCGTATTAATAAAAGCCACCTTGTATAACCATTTAGATTGCACTAAATTTACGTTCTTGGATGGTGAATCTGCTTTCCTGGAAACCAAGTAACTGAGTTCGTTGGCAAACCATGCATGATTGCAATATCAACTGGCCCTCCACATACTGGATTACCCGGAACAAAACGTTCCATTTGTATTTGGGCTTCAACTAAAAAGGTCGCAAATTCAATTGCATCCTGTAACGGCATAGGGCCAAAATTGATCATATTTATTGGTTTTATCAGTTTATTGTTAACTGTTTCGTATATTGTTTCTTTCTCACAATCTAATGTTGCAGATATTTCATCGATTACATCAAAGCTATACCCATAAAGAAGTGAAAACGCATGTTTAGAACTTCCTTCTATCCAAACGCCAGGAACGGGAAGTATGTCTGTTTGATCAAAACGATCTTCTACAAAACTAATTTGCCATCCCCTTACACCACGGTCTTCAGGATCTGAACTGAAGACTAATAGCTTTGTTGAGGACCAATATTGGGGTGCAAGTGATAATTTATCATAATAATATGAGTGCCTTATGTCGGCAATAAAACTAATCAATTTATTTAGTTTTTCATCTTGCTCAGCGCGATTACTAAATACAAGGGTATCCGAAGGTAATAAATTATGGATTATATCTGAAATCCCTAGGTTACCTATAGAAGATTGCCCTATCACTCCAACAGTCCAAACATTTTTAGGGCTAAAACATATTTTTGTTGCATAGTCATATGCCTGATTAAAGTATATTAGCTTTCCATTTTCATCAAGTCCGCCAATACCCATCGTTGATACTTTACTATCAGATGCCAATATTAAATCTGTATTAGTTTTTACCACTGCAAAGATTGTCATTATAACTATCTCCAATTAGTTGTTAAATTAGCCGGGTTAATTAGATAGTAAACGTATACTCATGAGCATAAACGTGGCGAGGTCAGATACAATAACATCATACTCTTTCATTTCACTCATTATTTAGACTCCGTTTTGAATGGTTATTGTAGGTAACTCTCCACTTGGAAATATATATTCTCGGATGCCAGTTTATAGTCGGAAATGATAATTAATAATTCCGGGAACGTTTTCTGACAATAAATGTTATTCACATAACTATAATGATACTTTTTACTTTCTCATTATCTCGGTCCCCATCGTAAAGCTTGCTAACGCGTAATAGGACCCGCTTTTTGAATCGGGTCCAGGATTATAGATAATAATAAGACAAAATAATTTTAATGATAATTTACATTATTCATAAATGCTCTTTACAATGGCTTTACATTAGGAGATTTTCGCTTAACATACACTTGTTATCATGTATATAGAAAGGAGGTGTTGGATGATGTATAGTTTGACCTTGGTTATCGTGGTAGTAGCTTTAGCTCTGCTTTTTGATTACATCAATGGATTTCACGATACCGCTAATGCAATCGCTACTTCGATTTCCACCAAAGCATTGTCCCCCAGATCGGCTATCCTTATAGCTGCGACTTTGAACCTGATCGGGGCGCTAAGCGGAACTGCGGTGGCAGCTACTATAGGCAAAGGTATCGTAGCCCCGGATATCGTTACACCTGGTGTGTTGATAGCCGCCCTGATCAGCGCCATATTCTGGAACCTGTTTACCTGGTATTTTGGGATACCCAGCAGTTCATCCCATGCCTTGATAGGCGGCCTTACTGGCGCCGTGATCGGATTTTTTGGTTTTGAGCAAGTAAAATGGCTAGGCTTTGGTAAGATCCTGGCTGGTCTGATAATATCCCCTATTCTGGGCTTGATCATCGGGGGTGTTATTATGACTTTGCTGTTTTGGGTTTTTTCAGGATCATCCCCATCGAGAGTTAACCACTATTTCAGGAAACTTCAGATCGCATCAGCATGTATGGCGTCGTTTGCCCATGGTTCCAATGATGCACAGAAAACCATGGGTATCATAACCCTGGTGCTTTTCAGCGGCGGTTTAATAGGAAGTTTTACCGTTCCTCTATGGGTAAAGGTGCTTTGTGCCATTGCTATGGCCTCAGGGACTGCCTTTGGAGGATGGAAGATCATCCGCACCATGGGGGGGAAAATATTCAGAATAGAGCCTATAAACGGTTTTGCGGCCGATTTCACTGCTTCTGCTATCATCTGGGGAGCCAGTTTGCTGGGAGCTCCGGTAAGCACTACTCACGTAGTATCATCATCCATAATGGGAGTGGGTGTCGCCAAACGTTTCCGGGGAGTCCGGTGGAATATTGCCCGCCAGATATTGATCGCCTGGGTCGTCACTATCCCTTCTTCAGCCCTGGTGGCTATTTTCATAAGTATGCTGATCAGAGTTATTAGCTAAAGAGCTTTAACACGATGCATATATCAATGACTAAATCTGACCGCAAGGGTCAGTTTTTTATTTTTGACCTGGCTATTCCTCAGGGAGTAATACTAAAACCGTATAAGTTCATTATTGAGTACTGTATTCCCCGGCAGGTTCTCATTGCCTGCCCTCCCCCCTACCCAGAAATAGACCATAGGACTGTCGGTGAGGATCTGAACCTCATATAACTCAAAGGAAGGAATAAACTCCGTTTTGATTTGTGATCTGGATGAAACGGTGAAGGTTTCTTCATAGACTTTATCTTTTGGTGAAGGGTCAAGATTGAAGATCTTGATCTGGACGGTGTGTCTTTTGGTTCCGTTATTCAAAGCAACTATACGAATATTGTTCTGATACTGGCTGCCGCTGATAGGGCCGGTAGTGTACCTGTATTTTAGCAAAGCAGGCATTTTGCCATCTCCTAAATAGTTTCTTGTTTCTAAACTATTCAAAAAGAGCCTTTTCGGTTCCGGATCAGCTTGTAAGGTCATTCACTTCCCTTATATGCAACTGATCAAAATGAATGAAAAGCTCCCCTACTTTCGGTGGGTACTATATATACCCATACGGGTTCGGGGAGCAAATTTTCATTTCAAGTGCCAAAAGAGGTCATATTTAACTAGATGGTACTCTCCCCTTCCCGCTTATGTTTCTGCCACATAGTCCAAAGTGGTCCTGCTATACAGATAGTCGAATAGCATCCGGAAATAGTCCCAAACATCATGGGAAGTGCGAATGACCTGATCGATCCGATATCATAGACCTGGGCAAAGATATATATTACGGCTATACTCACGAAAACGGCAAGATTGGTATTGATCGACCGCATCATAGACTGATTGATGCTGGTGTCGACCAGTTCTTCCGGCTGCGTTTTTTTGGGAAGCAGGCGTTCGTTTTCACGAATACGGTCATATATAACGATGGTATCATTGATAGAGAAACCGATGATAGTAAGTATTGCTGCTATAAAAGAGTCGTTTAACGGGATCTTGAAGATTATAAAGACTGCTGTTACGATAAATGCATCATGAAACAAAGCAACGATAGCCATCGTTCCTGCCGAGAGACCGCCGATATTCCTGAAACGCCATCCTACATAAGCCAAGATAAGCAAGAATGACAGTCCGATCGCTATCATTCCGTTGGTGAAAAATCGCTTGCCTATGAACGGCTCTACCGTCAAGGATTCGGATAACTCTAAATTGGCGTGCGGATATGCCCGGGTCAAAGCTGCCGAAACTGCTTCCTGTTGCTGCGAGGTCAGGGCCTCGTTGCCGGCAAGGCTGACGATCAGCATCTTTTCATCTTTGGCCATATTCGATTGCAGTTGGCAATTGGTAGCTTTGCCTACCGCCTGTTCGACGATGGTTTGTGCGCTTTCGGCGTTGATGGTATCACTATAGGTGTATTTGAGTATGGTTCCACCCTTGAACTGGATATCTAATTGAATACCATTAACAAACGCGGCCACAATGCCAAAAAGTATAATAGTCAGCGAGATCGCAAAATAGATATACCGATGATTATAGAATTTGATCATTACGCTGCCCTCCTTGCCCCAAAGTATTGGGGTTTCTGTAATAAATCAAAGCTGCTTAGAGAGCGTATCATCAGGCGGGATGCTGTTACCCCGGCAATGAAGTTCATTACGACGCCACAGAGTAATGTATAACCGAATGACAGCATGGGACCGGAACCGAGGATGATAAGGATGATAGATACGATGATCACTGTGATATTGCCATCAAAAACCGCAGAGAAAGCTCTTTCAAAGCCGGTCTCAATCGCCCTTCCCAAAGCCTTGCCGGCATTCAGCTCTTCTTTGATCCTTTCGGAGATTATTATGTTAGCGTCCACGCCCATACCGATGGATAGTATCAGACCGGCTATACCGGGGAGGGTCAGGGTAAACTGGGGTACGGACAATGCCAGCAACTGGCCGGTAACCTGCAGCAATAAAGCTATACATGCCACCATACCAGGCACACGGTAGTAGATAAGGATGAAAAGGCAGACCAGAACAAATGCGACTTTGCCGGCCAGGACCATCACTGCCAGAGCGTTGCTGCCCAGAGTCGGACTTATGATGTTGCAGTTTTTGACTACCAGGGAAAACGGCAGGGAGCCGGAATTGATCTTGTCGGCCAGGGATGAAGCCTCTTCCAGTGTGTTTATGTTTCTTATCTCTGCATTACCGTTGGTGATCGGTGTCTCAACAATTGCTGTAGAGATCCGGGTATTGTCCATGTAGATGTCGATATTCTGCCCTACCAGCCGTGCGGTAGCCAGGGAGAATTTTTCAGCACCATTTTTAGAAAGCTTAAGGGTAACGACCGGGCCCGAACCGTCCTGATTGAGGTGAGCGGAGCTATTTGCCACATCGGTGCCTTCCAGTATGACTATGCCGTCAGGGTCCCGAAAGGTCAATCGCGCGGTCTCCCCTATCTCGCTTACGGCCTTTTGCGGGTCGAAATCGGCTTCATCTGATTTCCAGGGGAAGCGCACCAGGATCTTTCCATTGGTCTTATCTATGGTTACATCCCGGTCAGTGATATTTTTGGCATCCATGCGCGTTTCGATAATAGCCCGGGCGGCTTCCAGTTCACCAGCCGTCGGGGTCCGCTGCAGATCACGGGGTTCATAGGTTGCTTCCACCCCGCCCCTAATATCTATTCCGAAACGCATCTGGTCTGCGCCTTTGATTCCGAAGTTCCCTATCTTGATCCCAAATAGAGAAATACAAAACAAAGCGGCCGTTATGAAAACGGTTATAAAAAACACACGTTTAGAATTCATTATTCAATTTCCTCCAATTATGGCCCGTCAAGCACGCAAGGTGAAGCGGTCAAGACGGATGAAATGTAATTTTAGTCGCACTTGCCCAATACCGAATCATGTCCGGTATTGATGGAGACATCATTTCATTCCGTCTTTTTTATGGAGAAACTCAGTTATTTGGATAGAATCGAACTGGGTGCAGATTATGTTGGTAAGCCGTGAAGAATAGATCAGTCGTATTATCAGGGCAGAGATAATGGCGGTCAAAATGTTGACCGTAGTTTTTATATTCGGCAATCGTGCAGCCTTCACAGAAAAAGCGAAATATTCGGAGGTGATGCCGGAGGTCATGTAATCAGCGGGACCGGCATTGATTCCACTGCTCATGGCCGAACCATAGGTCCCTCCGCTGAGGGATGAACCATCAAATACATTTATATCTGAAAACACACTACCATTTACATTTAGAACGCTGGCATAACCACATAAAAATATTGAGCACAACAGCAAACAGATGAAAACATGCTTACGACTTGTTTTGATCTGCATAGCTTTTGCCCCCCCTTACGAGAAAATACCTGAGATGTCTTTCGTACATGTTACGTTAAATCGTTTAAGGGGTCAATTATATAAAATTATCGGCCTCGATTTATTGATCAATATATCTGCATCAGATCCGATATATTGCCTGCTATTCTATACAATAAATGTCGTACAAGTGGTACAATGGACATCGGAGTGAAAAATGAAAGAAAGCTAGTGAAATTTGACCATGAAAAGCACTTTTAAAGACCTTGGTATTTCCGCCCCTATCCTGAACGCCCTGGAAGGTATGGGCTTTGAGACACCTACAGAGGTGCAAAGCAAAGCTATCCCCTTCGCCCTGGAGAAGAAGGATCTGATAGTTATATCAAAGACGGGCAGCGGCAAGACCGCTGTTTTTGGTGTTCCTCTCTTGCAGTTGATCGATTCCGCAGGGCCGGGTCCGCAGGCTCTGATCCTCACCCCTACCCGGGAACTGGCTGTACAGGTTGACAGCGATCTTAAAAAAATGGCCATGGGACTTCCTCACAAGACCACCGCGGTTTATGGCCAGCACAGTATCAGTAATGAAATCGAGGAACTGAAAAAAGGAGTAGCTATCGTAACCGGGACTCCCGGACGTGTATTCGATCACATCGGTCAAAAGACACTGATAACAAAGCATATACACTACCTGGTGCTTGACGAAGTGGACCGGATGCTGGACATGGGTTTTATTGATCAAGTATGGAAGATAATAAAGACCTTGCCCCGGGACCGGGTAACCCTTCTCTTCTCGGCGACTATACCAGACGAGGTCCAGAAGCTCTGCCGCAAGAACATGAAAAATCCCGTAACGGTTGAGTTAGAATCAGATACCAAGACGGTAGATACCATAAAGCAATTTTATTATCGGGTAAAGGATAATGAAAAGAATACCCGGCTGAATAATCTCCTCCAGATTGAGCGCCCGGAAAGCTGCATGATATTTGCTAACACCCGTTTTATGGTGGATAAAATACAGGTTTTCTTGTCCCGCCATGGCTATGATATCCGTGCCCTGCACGGAGATATCCCGCAGGATAAGCGACTCAAGACCTTACAGCAGTTCAAACGGGGCGAATTTAAACTACTGGTGGCCACCGACGTCGCAGCCCGTGGTATCCATATTGATGACCTCTCTCTGGTCGTCAACTACGATGTCCCATTGGAAAATGACGGTTATGTCCATCGCATCGGGCGTACCGGCCGCGCCGGCAATGGAGGAAGGGCCGTTTCTCTGGTCACCGGCGATGATATAATGAGCCTTTATGAGATCGAAAACCATATCGGAGTTATGATAGAGGAAACGGAGTTTCCTCTGGAAGACTACTTCAAGGACAACAGAGCTACGATCGAAGAATGGGCGCAGTCGGTTTCCATTAAGAAAAAGCCAAGAATAGCGGCAGTTGCCTCAAACACCCCAAGCAAAATTAAAGAAGTTGAGAAAGCGGCATCCAGCGCTAAAGAGCAGCCGTCTAAAGCGATTCGCCAGAAAATCAGCATTGAAAAACCGGTGGAAGCTGTCACTAAAAAGCAGCCTCAGGAAAAGGTCAAACCTGTGGATACCACTATATTCTACATGACCGGCACCGGCAATTCGCTATGGGCTTCCCGGGTACTCGCTCAGGATCTTGGAAATACAGAAATCATTTCGATGTACAAATGGAAAGAAAACCGGGGGGAGATCAAGAGCAAGGCAATAGGTCTTATCTTCCCGGTCCACATCTGGGGAGTCCCCCGCCAGGTACTGGAATTCATCGAAGACCTGCAGGACATGAACCCGGAATACATCTTTGCCATAGCCAATAATGCCGGCCAAGTTTCCAACACTCTGGTCCAGCTGCGCAAGGTAATGGAGAGTAAGGGAATGCATTTATCAGCCGGTTGGTCGGTATTGTTCCCATCCAACTATATACCCTGGGGCGGCCCTGGACCGGCCGAGGAACAGAATAAACGGTTCCGTGAAGCCAGGATCAAGCTCAGTGCGATAGCCAGCCGAATCAGAGAGCGCAAGGAAATGCCAGTAGAAAAGGGCCCGCTCTGGCAGAGGATAGTTTTTACCTGGTTATATGATTTGACCTTCAATATGGTCCCGAAAATGGACGAAAAATTCTGGGTAGACGACCGCTGCAACAAGTGCGGGCTATGTGTCAAGCTATGTCCGGTGAACAATGTTACCATAGAGGACGATAAAATAATCTGGAATCATCGCTGCGAGCAATGTTTAGCCTGCCTGCAGTGGTGTCCCCAGGAGTGTGTGCAATACGGCAATAAAACACCCCGGTATGAAAGATACCACCATCCGGAGATCAAGGCCAAGGA
>JBLMZJ010000102.1:0-11328 GCA_050258735.1 Deltaproteobacteria bacterium
CTTTCCTCCTTTATTTAGCTTAACAAATAATAGCATATGCCAGAAATGATGTGCAATAATTAGAGCAATTAGCGCGTATAGATATTCTTAGGAACCTTCTCTTAGTATATTGTACAAGCAGGAATTTTTGCAGGGTTTGTCTAATAAGCTAATAGTATTTTCAGGAGGCGCTGTTACTGATGACCACAAGAAAATCCAGAACTAAAAGGGTTCGAAAGATAAATCTGGATAGAAAGAACGTTCTTTATGTCCTATCCCTGATATGTCTTATATTTGCGGGTATGGCAGTGGGGATGTTCGTTTTCGCGGCATCAACTCTTCCTAAATGGGATCCCAAGCAACTGACCGGCGTCACCAGCAGTGTCATCTACGATCAGAATGATAAAGCAGTCTCTAGCCTGCATGCCGAAGAAAACCGTACCCAGATCGATCTGGATCAGATCCCCCCTGATTTGGTTCACGCATTCGTATCCATTGAAGACCAGAATTTTTATGACCACCACGGTGTAAACTTCCGTGGCATCGCTCGCGCAGTATTCAGGAACGTGCAATCCGGAGATATGACCGGGCAGGGCGCCAGTACTATTACCCAGCAATTGGCGCGCAATGCTTTCCTGTCCTTTGATAAACGCTGGGAACGGAAACTAAAGGAGATCATACTGGCTTTTAAACTTGAAGCTACCTATTCCAAGGATGAAATCATGTGCATGTACCTGAACAAGATCTATTTTGGTTCCGGTGCCTATGGTGTCCAGGCTGCGGCCAATACCTTTTTCGGCAAGGATGCCGACCAGTTGACCCTGGAGGAATGCGCGCTGCTGGCCGGGCTTCCGCAAAGCCCCAATGCCTATGATCCTTTCCAGCACTATGATCTGGCCAAGCAACGCCAGGAACAAGTACTGAACAATATGGTGCACTGCGGTTATATTGACGGGGATATTGCTATGGCCGCCAGCGAAGCTCCCCTTCATTTTAAGAAATCTACGACGACCAATGTGCGATATGGTTATTATGTCGATGCGGTAGTAGATGAAGCTGTTGATATAATCAATAAGACCGATCTATACAACAATCCCAACGATGCGATCTACCGTTCCGGATTGCAGATCTACACCTCCATGGATCCAGATGTACAGAGCTACGCTGAGGAAGTCTATGCCAACCCGGTCAACTTCCCTTCGGAAAGCAAGGGTGGAGAAATTGTCCAATCGGCCATGGTCCTGACCGATTACCGAACCGGTGAAATAAAGGCCCTGATGGGCGGGAGAAATTATACTGTACAGAGGGGTTTCAACCGTGCAATCAATGCACACCGTCAACCGGGCTCTTCTATCAAGCCTATATCAGTCTATTCACCGGCCCTGGAATCAGGAATAATGCCTTTTTATGTGCTGGATGACGCTCCTATATCGTTTCAAGCCGGAGGCACCGTGTGGAGCCCCCACAACTATGATGGTACCTTCCGCGGACCCATAACGATGCGAACTGCGGTCCAGCAATCTATAAATACCTATGCCGTCCAAATGGTCGATAAGATAGGAGTCAGGAAGAGCTATGATTTTGCACGTTCAATGGGATTGAGTGTGATCGATACCCCGGGTAAGAATGATCTGGCTTTGGCTCCCCTTTCTCTGGGTGGCCTTACCTATGGCGTCACTCCAGTCCAGATGTCAACGGCTTTTGGAACCATCGCTAATGGTGGAGTTTACGTTAAACCACACCTGATAAGGAAAATAGTCGATGCTGATGGTGTCGTCATCTATAGCTGCAAGCCCAGCTATAAACGGGTTATGCGTGTGCAGACCGCCTGGCTGATGGGTGACTTGCTGCACGGCGTAGTAACCGGAGGTACCGGCACCGCTGCCTCTGTCCCTGGTGTTTATACAGCTGGTAAAACAGGTACTTCAGAGGAGAGTAACAATGTGTGGTTCTGCGGGTTTACCCCGGCTTTCTCCATGTCTGTATGGATGGGCTATGACAAGAACTATGCCATGAGCAAACAAGTAGGCGGGGGTTATCCCGCAAAGGTTTTCCGTCTTATCATGACTAAAGCCCAGAAGGGCCATAATACTAGACCGCTTACTATGCCTTCCGGTATATACCGGGTATCGGTCTGCTCATTATCAGGTAAGCTTCCCTCTGAATTCTGTCCGGAAGATAGTATAATAAGCGATTATTGCACTAAATACGGGTCTCCCGAGGGAACCTGTGACCAACATCAGTCTATATATATTTGCCCTGATTCGGGCCTGTTAGCCGGCAAGTATTGTCCAGATCCGGTATTATGGGCGACTTACAAAACGGAAAACGGACTTACTGAGGATAAACCGCCAACAGAGAAATGCAATATCCATACCGAGGCCCCGCTGCTGCAGAAACCAACCAATGATTATGAGGCCTCAACCGGCGGCGAAGTATATATATGCACCGATCCTCGTCATGGTGGCCGTATATACAAGGCGTTACTTCCTGGTACTTTGCAAGCTGGCGGTTGTCCGGATCAATTCGTTCAAAAAGTCGAACTCCCACCCGGTAAAGATATACCGGTATGCCCGTTGCCTGATCATCAACTCAGGACCAAGACGCCAAGGGACGTGATCAATAACATTATCAACTAGACCTTATTAGTACTCTACCTTTATTCATCCACGTGTAACTTGTTTAACAAAAGTGGGCCAGGAGGATTTCCTGGCCCGATATTTTTTCTTAGTAGTTATAAAAATAACCGAATCATCTAGGATTTTAGATAGGTGATTCCTCTCATGGCGGCAACCAGCTTCTCCTCCCGGTTCAGGACCTTGATGTTATAATTGCTTACTTTTCTCGATCGCTGCACTTCTTCGGCCACAGCAATAAGATAATCTCCTGGAACAGTCATGGCCAGATAATCAATAGAAACGGTCAATGCTACTGCCGGGATGCCATGCGCATTGCTGGCCAGCCCAAAAGCGGAATCAGCTAATGAAAACACCGCACCTCCATGGGTTATGCCATGAAAGTTGCTCATATCATCACTAACGGCCATACCCACCCGGGCGAAACCTGGGCTGATTTCCAGAAGTTCTATGCCCAACATCCGGGCATAGCGATCAGTGGTTGTGAAATTCTCCTTCAGTTTATCTATGTGATCCATGTCTTCTCCCTGCTTATGTATATTCATTTTCGTTTTATCTCAATTCAACTATAGTCACCCCGTGGCCTCCCTCTGCCATCATCCCATCACGAAATGCCTTGACATAACGGTGATCCCGCAGGTAATCCCTAACCGCCCGGCGGAGTGCCCCGGTGCCTTTACCGTGGATGATGGCAACCGAAGTCAGGCCTACCAGGTTGGCGTCCTCCAGGTATTTATCGATTTCGACCAGGGCATCATCCACTACATGGCCCCGCACATCGATCTCCTTGGATATGTGCCCCACCTTTTCAAGAAAGGTCTCATTGCGGTGGCGATAGGCCTTTTCTTCTGGGGAATCCCCCTTGACCAGCTGGTCTGTTTTTACACTTAAACGCAATATCCCGGCCTGTACCATCACTTCACCCTGCTGATTGGGTCCGTCCAGTACATATCCCTTCTGGTTTATCTCCTTAATGATCACAAAATCACCAGCCTTGATATCCTGTGCTCCCCTGATCTCTCTTCCGGCTGATTCTGGTTCGAAACTGGGCATTTTTTTGAGACGCTGGCGCTTCTGTTCGATCTCATGCCACTTGGGCGGTTTTTCTCGGTCTTTCAACAGCTCGCGCAATTCATCAACTACATCACCTGCTTCGGCTTTGATCTCTTTCAGATAGGTATTGGCTTCTGATCTGATCCTCTGCACGATTTCTTCTTGTTCACGGATATATTCTTCACGTTCCTGGTTAAAACTTTCCCTTTCCTCGATCAATTCTTGCCGCCGGGTCTCCAGCTCACGGCTCAGGTTATCATATTCGGTACGGCTCTCCTTGAGCTGCCTGAGCATGTTGCCGATCTCCATTTCGTTTTCAGGAACCAAGCGGCGGGCCTCATTGACCAGTTCCTTCTTCAGGCCCAAACGAGCAGCAATGGCCATGGCATTGCTCTGACCAGGCATACCGATGGACAATTCATATGTGGGCCTAAGACTGACCGGATCGAACTCCACACAGGCATTCTGCACCCGGTCGTGCCCAAAGGCATAGTTCTTCAGTTCGCTCTGGTGAGTGGTCACTACTACCTTTGCCTTCTTTTTCCGCATATCCTCCAGGATGACCCGGGCCAATGCCGCTCCCTCAACCGGGTCGGTGCCGGCCCCCAACTCATCGAGCAGGACCAGTGATCTATCATTGACCTTGTTCAGTATGGCAATAATGTTTTTAATGTGTGAGGAAAAGGTAGAAAGCGATTGTTCTATACTCTGTTCATCTCCAATATCCACGTATATAGAATTGAATATTGAGATTCGGCTGTTTTCCCGGGCAGGTACAAAGAGACCGCACATAGCCATTACAGTCAGCAGCCCGATGGTTTTTAGCACTACGGTTTTCCCACCTGTATTAGGACCCGTGATAACAAGGGTATCAAAGCTTTTGCCCAGTTCCATATTGACCGGTACCGCATCCGGTCCCAGTAATGGATGGCGGGCACGGCTGATCTCTATGATGCCGCGATTGTTTATTTCCGGGCGATAAGCATTCATTTTGTAGGCCAGCCGAGCCCGGGCCATAATGAGATCTAATTGGGACAATATCTTCATGTTATACTCGATTTCATCAACAAACATCGCCACTTTCAGAGTCAGTTCACGAAGTATTCGTTCAACTTCTCGTTTCTCCTCCATCTGCAAGCTCCGTATACGGTTGTTCTGCTCAACCACCGGCAGCGGTTCAATAAATACCGTAGCCCCGCTGGAAGACTCATCATGTACTATTCCGCGGACCTCATAGCGGAATTCCTGGCGGACCGGCACGACATAACGACCGTCACGCTCAGTGACCAGAGCCTCCTGCAGGTACTTCTGATTGTTCGCTGAACGGATGAAATCCTGCAAATAATCCTTTATGCGAAGGCGCAGCGTGTTTATCTGGCTCCTGATAGTTTTTAAGGCTGCCGAGGCATCGTCCCTCAGATCACCCTCATCACTTATTGCGTCATGCAGCTTGCGTTCCAAATCAGGATTTGGTTCGAGTACAGCAGTCAATTGACCAAGACGGTTCATCTTCTTTCCGCTGGTGTAATTTATCGCCTGGCGGCTGGATGCCAGGCAGCGATTAATATCACGTAATTCGGCAGCTGACAGTGTACCTCCTGATCTGACCCGTGCCAGATGAGAATCCAGTATCTTGAGTCCGCTGAGGAATGCCGGTTCGCTAAAACGCAGCCGCTCCATGGCTTCTTCCGTCTCATCAAGCCACAAGTTGACCGTATCCGGGCTGCTCACCGGTTCCAGTTCCCATATTTTACGCATACCGCCTTCAAAGCTGGCCATTGCGGCAAGCATATCCTTGATCTTGTTAAATTCCAGCTTGGTTAAAGTCTTTTGATCCATTACCTGCTCCTACTGATTATCCAATATTCCGCGGTGATAGTGATGTTTTGAAAACGGCGAACTGCTCGCAGCGGCCAATTGTTCTTCATACCACTGCAAATCAGGTTTCTGTCCAGCGTTTATATCATCGAGCACGTGACGATAGATGCTTACCCAATTTTCGACCTGCATTTCTCTGCTCCGCCGGGCTTCTATCCTGAGGCCTTCCACTCCCAGCGCGATAAGCCTGTTTATCTCGTCGACCATGCACATGGTGCGCGAATTAAAGATATAAAACCTGCAATAATCATCTGCCGCAACTGGAAAACGATAGCCTTTGCTATCCCTTATCTCATATTCCTTGTGCCGGCAAAATCTGGAGCATGTCCCCTCACGACGATCAAGTACTCCCTTTAACATGCAGTAGCGGGAAACCATTATTATGATTTCACCATGCATCACAATTTCACAATTATCCAGCACTCCAAATTTATCAAGCTGAGCCCAGGAAAGCTCGGGGGACAGGCAGGCCCCCTCCACCCCTATATCCATCAGATTCTTTAATGCGTAGGGATTAAATATATTCAAACTATAATCGGCCTTCACTCTGATTCCGCGATCCAGGCACCATTTGACGGCTCCCAGGTTAGCAGCCATCATTAATCCGGGTGTCGGTTGTAAGAGGCGATCCCAATCGTCTTCTTCACCCGGCATCTGGATTCGGGGCAATATTGGAACCACCCTGCAATCATGGCGCTCACCATATTCAGTCAGCCCCCCCCACTCTCCCTGCCGCAGTGTATTACTGCCCACCGCCTCCAGGGCCAGATATACTTGATCAGCCCCGCTTCTTACTGCAGCATAGGCTTCAGCTATTCCGCTGACAACTATACAGAGTTTCGGTATTTTAAATTTTGCCGGCTTCTTCTCCGGCTTCCTCTTATAGTTCGCCCTCAGGTACCCATCCTTATTGCTCTTGAACAGCGCTGCATCAAACAGTGGCAGGGAGTAAGCCTGCAGGTTCAAATCAATCAGTTTATCGATAGCCTGTCTGCGTATCTCGTTTAACTCACTAAAGGGTATCATCAAGTCACCCTGACTATCCAGACTCAAATCCCTCAGCCAGAAAGCGGTATTCCCCAGACGTCCGATCTTGTCCCGCAGGTTATCGATTTGCAGCGGGTGTTTTGATGCTCTCTGGGCCGGAGTCTGCCCGGTAATCAGGACACTGTGCCCGCGCTCATCGGTAAGCGATAATTCCATGGGTCGATCCTCGATCAGAATGACCCGGGCATCTACCGCGATCTTGTTATACTCATTATCTGTGATGCTGGCTGCGGCGGCAGACAGCAAAATTTCGTCATGAGTCTTGAATACCCGGTCACCCGCCGATGCCCGACCATTGGCCTCTACTTCTATTGTCTTCCCGGAGACAGCACTAGTTACTTTTATACCTTCTTCATAAATTTCATTTACAATAAAAGCCGGTGATTTTCCACGGGCCACCCATATTTCCAAACCGTCGCCTGTGCTGATTTCATCGGCAAGTTTGATCCTGGTTTTTAATGAAGCATCCTGACTTATCACCCGACCGAGAAATACTCCCCGATTGTTTGGTTTTTGAATGCTGAGAAATCCATTCTGTTCTGGCTGCAGGTATCCGGTAGAAAAGTTGCGGTTAAAGATTTTCAGCAATCGTTTTCGTGCATCTGCCCTGAGCTGAGGATCATCATTATCTCCCAAATCCAAAACCTGCCGAAAGGCTTTAGTCACCACCGCCACATATTCCGGCCTTTTCATGCGCCCTTCAATCTTAAGAGACGTAACACCAGCCTTCTGCAACTTCGGCAAAAAGTCAATAAGGCAAAGGTCGGCCGGACTTAAAAGATAACCTTGCATCTCTTGTTTAGCATGTCCTGAAATCAAATCGTAGGATAGGCGGCAGGGTTGGGCACAGCGACCACGGTTTCCGCTGCGGCCACCGACAATACTACTGAAAAGACATTGTCCCGAAAAGGAGTAACATAAGGCGCCATGAACGAAGACCTCCAATTCGACTCCATTCAGCTTAGAACTTAGCTCTGTTATTTCAGACAGGCTCATTTCCCGGGCCAATACTACCCTTGCTACCCCCTGTTCACCTAGCAGTTGCGCACCTGCGAGATTATGTACCGTCATTTGGGTACTGGCATGTATCCTCAAAGCCGGCAGCAATTTTCGGATGGCATGAAGCAGGCCCAGGTCCTGTATGATCACTGCATCTATGTTTAACTGATATAACTCTGCAACAAAATCCAGGGCAGACTCAAACTCGCCTTTGTCTATAAGGGTATTTACAGTCACCAATACCTTCCGTCGGCGTAAATGGGCATACTCTACCGCTCGGCCGATCTCCGGCAGGGTGAAATTGGCGGCTGATTTGCGAGCGCTGAAATCCTGTCCCCCAAGATATACCGCATCAGCTCCATTTTCTATTGCAGCTACAAAGGCTTCCCAGCTTCCTGCCGGGGACAATAATTCCATGACGCCCTCCATAATATCACTGAAAAACAGTACTATTATATCACAGACCTGCATTATCCCGAAGGTTATCACCGTTAGTAGGATGGAAAGCCGGGATGGGACACGGGGATAAGGGACCTGTCCCCGTGTCCCACGATGACTTTTATACTTGCCTCAAGGCTCGCGTTTTACCATGGCCTCTAAAGCCGCCATCCTCTCCATCAATTTATTCAGACAATGTTCTATCCCTTTCAATGTTCCGGTAAGATCCAAACCTTCTTCCTGGTATGATTCCTCATGCTGACTCGCAAAAAAGTCTTTACGTGATATATCACCAACAGTAAGTATCCGGCTGCGTTCGACAGGTTTTAAACCCAGATCACGCCGCGATACCGGCTCATCTTCTTCCTTGATTATAACGCTGAATCCCCCGCATGATTCCAGAACACCCTTTTCGACCTCATCTATGTCCCGGATCCCCTGTTTGCGCAGTTCCTGCAGGAGATCATCCACATTGAACTTCTCCCGTGCGAGGTTCTCCCTGATGATACGGCCGTTGTCAATAAGCACCACAGGTTTGCCCGTAATTATATTGGACAGCGTCTGATTTTTCAGTGACAGATAACTCATGATATATTCCAAGCCCTCCAATGTCGATAGGATAATCACCCCTTCATAAAAGGGAATGGATTTGTCCAGGGCAATGGAGACAACGGTATGCCCGACACCCGTCATCACTACAAAATCGAAAGGTCCCAATTCACCCAGGGCCCTTTTTCCCAGCAGGCGGACCATCACCAGGGCCAGGAAATACATGACAGCAGCCCTCACTACAAAACTCAACATGTGCTAATTCCTCCGGAATTATGGCTCGTTGAATTAGTATTCAGCCAGATCTGACCGCTTTATTCTTGAGTAATATATGGGTACTAAAAGAAACGTTATGAAAAGTAAAAATGCGGGTAGGTCAAAACTGGCGAGAGGAGAGATATCCCAGCAAGCGTTCTTTGCTCAAGGTGTTCAAAACATCAGCGGGTTCCAACCAAGCCCGGCGTGCATTCATGACCCCATAACGCATCAGGCTGAAATCTAAGCGATGATGGGCATCTGTATTTATCACCATCTTAACTCCGTATTCCTTGGCCCTTATAGCTGTTTCTTCATCAATATCCAAACGGTCGGGGTGTGCGTTGATCTCCAGGACGGTTTTGTATTCTGCCGCTGCCTCGATTATTCTCAGGGTGTCCAGCTCATAACCGGAACGGCGGTTTAACAGCCGTCCGCTGAGGTGGCCTATTATATCTACATGAGGATTTTGGATGGCTTTTATTATTCGTTCTGTCTGTTGTACCTTGTCCAGCTTGAAATAGCTGTGTATGGAGGCGATGACCAAGTCCAGCCCAGCCAGGACATCATCGCTAAAATCAAGAGCACCGTCTTTCATTATGTCTACCTCAATGCCCTTGAGGATGGTGAGAGGCAAATCAGCCTGCAGAACATCGATCTCTCTGCCTTGTAAGGCCAATCTTGCTTCATTCAGCCCCCCACTGATGGAGAGCGATTTGGAATGGTCGGTTATAGCAATATACTCATAACCAAGCGTGACAGCAGTACCTGCCATTTCGGCGATGCCTTCCCCTCCATCGCTCCATTTTGAATGGATATGAAGATCACCCCGAATATCCGGCAGGTTCAATAACTGGGGCAGCTCCCCGGTCCTGGCCAGCTCTATCTCCCCTCGATTCTCCCGAAGTTCCGGCGGGATATAGCTCATACCAAGTCGCTGATATATTTCGGACTCTCCCCTGGCGCCAAGGAAAGATTCGGGGTATTGTTCATTGAAGATAATTTCGCGGTGTGCTTTTGATCCGGTAGCGCGTACCAGTACGAAGTAATAATATTCCGGGTCGACCATGATTATTTCAAAATCTATCTCACCAGATAACTGACCCTGGATATGCCCGGGTTCTATAGCAGTTATCTGTTTTATGCCGGCATATTCATTTAATATTGGAACCAATTTATCCGGCTGACGTGTAGCCAGCAGGATATCGATATCACTTACCAGTGGTTTACCTCTACGTACACTGCCTACAATGGACCCATCCAGCACCGGGCTGGTACCAAGCAGGTACCTGAGCAAGTTCTCGGCCAGGGGAAGGGCTTCGCCCAGTGTCATCTTGCCGCGGCTTTGCTTTTGTTCTTCTATCCCTTTGATTATGGCAAGCTCGGTTTTCTCCCCTACTCCCGGCAAAGCACGAAGCCGGTGTTCCTCAGCCGCCTTGAGAAGTTCATCCATACTGGTTATACTCAGCTGTTCATATATGCTTTTTACTGTTCTTGGTCCTAACCCGGGCAGGCGCAGCATAGCGAGTACTCCGATCGGGACTTCCTGGAGCAGTTTTTCATGATAAACCAGACTGCCGGTTCTTAGCAGTTCTTCAACCTTATCCCGTACAGCAAGTCCGACTCCGGGAATTTCAGCGATACGACCGGTCTGGTCTAAGACATTGATATCTTCATCGAAGTGATATATTGCGTCAGCCGCTTTTCGGTAGGCCTTTACCTTGAAAGGGTTATCATCTTTTATCTGCAGTATGTCTGCTATTTGCCTCAAGACCCTTGCGACTTCCTGGTTGGTCATTAATTAGCCCATCCTGTTTTTCTTTTCCTCTTCCATCTTCTTGATGAGTTCATCATAGTCTTCCTGCAGTTTATTGAGCTCATCGGCCAGGTTCAACGCGGTAAGCACTGCTATTTTGGTAGAGGATAGATTGGAGTTCCTTTTCTGAACCATTTTCATACGCCGGTCGACATAGGTAGCCAGCATATCAATGTAGTCGGGATTCTCTTCACCCCTTACTACATATTCTTCGTTAAAAATTTCAACGGTAACCTTGGTTATTTTATTTTTGTCTTCCATACAGGCTCCCCCTCATGATGGTGTGATAAACTATTTCGCTATTAATCTTCCTTTTCCTTCAAAAATATTAAGGAGGAGACACAAATAAAGACTATCTGTTCTCACCACGGGCGATTTTATTAAGGTCAATTCTCCTTCCCTCGACCAGGTATAAAACCATCTCACCCAGATTGGTGGCATGGTCGCCTATACGTTCAAGATGCCCAGCTACCAATAATAAAGATGTCGCCTGAGGAATATTTTTATGGTCCTGCATCATGTATGAAAGCAACTCCCGAAATATCTGCTCATAGAGTCCATCGAGTTCCTGCTCCATCTCAACCAAAGCCAAAACCAATTCGCGGTCTTCCTCTATCAAGGATTGGATCGCCTTTTCCACCATTTGCTCGGCGATACGGCCCATACGCGGTATATCTA
>JBLMZJ010000103.1:0-18010 GCA_050258735.1 Deltaproteobacteria bacterium
CTCTGAACCTCACAATGTTAGCGTCTCGACCTCAACGGTATGATCATCTTACCGGATTCGCTTATTTTGCAGTCTAAAAGTGTTACTCCAGTTTATCCAACATCTCCAGGACCATGTCAAAGAAATAGCTGATATCTTCCTTGTCATTCATGCCGGCTTTGAAGCCTATTTCGGGGAACCTTCCGTTGCCGTTGATCTGAACGTTCACCATGTAGCCCCCGGCCTCCAGATTTTCATCATCAAGTTCCTGTTCCACATCGTCCCAGTTATCATGAAAATCCATGGCTTCGGCTTCCAGCATTTCTTCAAAGGTCTGATCTTCGGTGTTATCGATTATCTGGTTAACTATCCACATAATATCGGTTATGCTTATTTCCATCTCTTCGCTGAGTTGGAGAATCTCGTTGGCTACAGGAGTGATCTTCAACAAATCTGTTAAACTAACCGGATCCCCTTTGCTCCATCTCTTCTTCATAGTCCCACCTCCAAAACTATTTGCTAAGACCCGAATCCTGGTGGTTGACTTTCCGGGTGACTGCAAGTGGTACCCTGGGAAAAGCTCGAGTTCTTAATACATACAGTTAATTGTACTCCTACTCCCCTGATTATATGTGAACGATTCCCTTAAAACAATTATATAAATCAGGAAAAAGAAGCCCGGCCTCCGCCACATATTGACAAGCATCTCACATTAACATATAAAACCTTTGCTGGCAAGCAGCAGGGTAATTATTGTTATTCGGCATTGCCGTATATGGTTTCCCTCTGTTGTTGCCTCAACTTCTCCACCTCGGGCTTGATATCACGTTTCATAACGGCGCGGTTCGCTTTTAAATATTCCTCGACCGTCTCGGTGGAAAGGCCTTCTCCGCAGCGCCCTGCCCGAATACTCAGACAATAATCACTCTGCAGGTAGAATATCAATTCAGCAAAATGAGGCTGGCCGTCAACTTCAAATGTTGCTTTCCCCGCGGCCTTGTTACGGTCGATCATCCTCATATTCTCGATATTGGTCAGCTGCATATTCAACACTCCCCAGATAATTTTTAGATCATATGTTTTTAAGGAACGTTTCCTTATCACTAATGGTAAAATTAAATGATCGATTAAGTTGATATCATTATACAGGAAGAGGCCGGGGTATTTGAACAGCAAATCCAGACAATTCAGCGGTTTTATATATGTTGCTCTTTCAGCCCTCATGTATGCCACTATGCCCCTACTGGGCAAATACGCATATGGCAGTGGACTGGAACCGGATCAAGTCATTTTCCTTCGTTATGGTCTTGCCTTTCTGATATTGGCGACCTATCTGCCAATCTGTAAAAAGACTGCGCCGTTGAGCAAGTCACCACTGGTATGGCTGCAGGGTTCCATCTTTATAATGGGCAGCTTGTTCTATTTCTTTGCCCTGCGTCTGCTTCCTGTATCTTTAGTAACAATCATACTTTTTTCTTACCCTGCGCTGGTTTCTCTATTGAGCATAGTGGTGTACCGGGAAAAGCTAGGGCTCGGGCACTTTGCCGCAGTACTGCTGGCTATTGCCGGGACAGGATTGGCAGGCGGATTTGCTCCCAGCCATATGCAAATATCGACCATTGGTGTGTTACTGGCAGCTGCAACGGCAGTCTGTTATACGGTTTTTTGCGTGCTCGGGCAAAAAACAACTGACGGCACGTCTCCTTTGAGCCTCACCGCCAGTATCAGTTTTGCCGGAATAATTATTATATTATTGTTTTTTCATAGTCCCGGGTTTCTGTTAAAACTTAACCTTCTTCAGTTATTCATCGGTTTGGCCCTTGGTCTGGTAGATACTGTTATGGCCGTTTCATTCTATTTGAAGGGCATCCAGTTGATAGGCGCCGCCCGTGCCTCTCTGGTCAGTATCCTGGAACCGGTCCTGACTGTCCTGATGGCTGTTCTGTTTCTCCATGAGCACCTGGGTGTGTTTCAATTGGCCGGATTACTTCTGGTCCTGACCAGTATGTTTATGACCCTTCGAAGCGGCGCACAGGAGGAGCTGGCGGCCAAAACGGAATAAACCCAAACCGCCTAACAAATGCGGGGCAGATGTTCCCCTTCCAGCATTCCCATGATTCGCTGGGCTCCCAATTCAGTTTCGATAAGGACCATGCCCGCTGGCTCAGCCGTTACTCTGCCAATAACAGCGGCGTTCTGACAATCAGCCGCGGACTTGAGTTCATGTATTATCTGATCAATACGGTCGGGTCCCACTATTACTATCATCTTACCTTCGTTGGCCATATATAGAGGATCCATTCCCAACATATCACAGGCGCCTTTGACTACAGAAGACACCGGTATGTTGGATTCCTTGACCATCATCCCCAGCCCAGATTGCTGTGCCAGTTCATTCAATACCGTAGCCAAGCCCCCCCTGGTAGGATCGCGCATGCAGCGCACCTCACCGGGAAAACCCTGCAATGTCTCCCCCAATTTATACAAGGGAGCGCAATCGCTCACCACCGGTGTAGAGAATTGAAGCCCTTCCCTTTGGGCCAGTATAGCCAGCCCGTGGTCACCGATATTGCCGGTAGCTATAATATAATCCCCCGCTTTGATTTGCTGCGGGGTATACTCGATTCCCCCTGATATAACACCGATGCCGGTAGTGTTAATAAATATGCCGTCCGCGCTGCCGCGCTCCACCACCTTGGTATCACCGGTGACGATCTGGATGCCGACCTCGGCAGCGGTCTTGGCCATCGATTCGGCGATCTTGCGTAAATCGCTCAACAAAAATCCTTCTTCTATAATAAGACCCACCGACATATACATGGGTTTGGCGCCGCAGGCCACCAGGTCATTTACTGTACCGCAAATGGAGAGTTTGCCTATATCACCGCCGGGGAAGAAAATAGGGGTGATAACAAAAGAATCAGTAGACATAGCTACTTTTCCCGGGGGCAATATCATCTGGGCCCCGTCCAGAGCAGCATCCAGGTATTGATTGCTCCAGATACTACGAAAGACTTCATCCACAAGTTGTTGGCTCATCAATCCACCACTGCCATGAGCCATCAATACACGACTATCCATGCTTATCCTATCCCTTCTTCGACGGAGTTGGCGGTGAATAACGATAGTAGGCGGCACAGGCCCCCTCGTGGGAAACCATGCAAGGCCCGATCGGCTTCAATGGCGTGCAGGCACGGCCGAACAAGGCACAGTCCTGCGGAGTGATCTTGCCGGTCAGGACCTCGCCGCAGGCACAGCCCTTTATCGGTATATCTTCACGGTCATTGATATCAAAACGCTTACGGGCATCAAAGGCCTCGTATTCAGGTCTGAAGGTGAGACCACTTTCGGGAATATTGCCGATCCCGCGCCAGCGAGCATCGGCCGGCTGAAAGACCTCTTCCAGTATCTTCTGTGCTACCGGATTACCAGCGCTTTTAACCACCCGTTGGTATTGGATCTCGGCCCTGGCTTCACCCTGCCGGATTTGTCTGATCAGCATATATACACCCTCCAGGATATCCTGCGTCTCAAATCCGGTTATAACACAAGGCCGGTGATATTTTTCCACCAGTTTCGCATATGGTGTGAGTCCGATCACCACAGAGACATGCCCTGGACATATCAAGCCATCAATCTTCATGTCCGGCATGGAGAAGATGACCTCCAGTGCCGGTGGCACTACCTTGTGCAAGGAAAAGACCGAAAAGTTTTTAATGCCTTGACTTTTGGCCTGGTCGGCACAGATGGCCACGGCCGGGGCGGTGGTCTCGAACCCTATCCCAAGAAATACCACCTCTTTATCCGGATTCCGTTGGGCAATGGCCAATGCGTCCAGCGGAGAATAGGCCACTCTGACATCGACACCCTGACTGCGTGCCTCCTGAAGTGAACTGGTTGTTCCTGGTACCCGCATCATATCCCCAAAGGTGACCATGATGATCCCGGGCTTCTGTGCCAACTCGATAACCGCATCGATATCACCCTGAGCAGTAACACACACCGGACAACCCGGCCCAGACAGCAGCTTCAGATTTGGAGGTAAAAGATTACGGAGCCCGCTCTTGGCGATCGCCATGGTATGAGTGCCACAAACCTCCATCAGGGCAATTTCACGATCTTCTTTAACTATTTCATCCAGCAGACGGTTCAAATACTCCGGTTGCGAACTCATTATTCTCCAACTCCTTGATCAATCGCATTGTCTCATGGGCTGCCTCTTCATCCATGATCTCCATGGCAAAGCCAGCATGAATCAAAACATACTGATTGGGTTCAACCTCAGGAGTCATCCTGATGCTGACATCCATCTGGTTGCCGTCCACATCAACGACAGCAAGCCAGTTTCCTTTGATTTCTAAGATCCTTCCCGGAACGCCCAGACACACTATTTGTTCACCTCACTTGCTATAATCGCCTGCCCCAGCGAAATCCCTCCGTCACCAGGCGGGATATTGCGGTGCTGATATACTATGAAACCATGCACTTCGAGTAGTTTTAGTAAAAGATTCGTCAATATCTCATTATGAAAAACACCGCCGCTGATAACTACATCATTTAGACCGGTCTTATCCCTGGCCTTGTCCAAAGCAGCAGTAAACATCTTGGCCATAGTCCGGTGGAATCGCTCAGAAATCAGGCTGACCGGCGTCCCTCGTTCCAGATCTCCGGTGATTTCCTGCCAGACCGGAAGGGTATTCATTATCAAGTTATCATCACTATCCCATTCTACCCCATAAGCATAGGCTCCGTCACTGCTCATATCTGCTCTCGCTTCCAATTCAATGGCAGCCTGCCCTTCATAGAGATTTACAGCACAAATGCCCAAGTATGCCGATACTGCCTCGAACAAGCGCCCGGCCGAGGAGGTCATGATTTCTCCCCGGGGGTGCTCCAACTGTCCCATCATCAAATTGCACTCTTCTTCCCCCAGCTGGGGAAGGTATTTACGAGCCAACTCAAAGGACTTTTCGGCTCCCCAGGCATGATAAAGATTGATCAGAGCCATCCGGTATGGCTTTTTACTGTTCAAATCACCACCAGGCATCGGCAGGTATTGTAAATGGCCCAGTCTTTCCATATGTTTGTAATCCCCGGTCAGTATCTCGCATCCCCAAATCGCACCATCCAAACCCCAGCCAGTACCGTCACAGATCATGCCCAGAGCTGGCCCCTGCATTTCGTTTTCTGCCATGACGGCAGCCATATGAGCAAAGTGATGCTGTACTCCTATGGTTTTTACCGACCTCATACTCCGAGCCAAACGGGTAGTCTGATAATCTGGATGGAGATCATGCGCCACGATTTTGGGATCGGTATCGAGCATCTTCTTGAAACGTTCTATACCGGCCAGATAATTACGATAGTTCAGGTAATGATTCAGATCGCCCCAATGAGGACTGATAAAGGCCTGGTCTCCCCTGGTTATACAGAAGGTGTTCTTCATCTCACCCCCCAGGGCCAATACCGGTTCTTGACCGGCCACAATATCGATGCCCAGCGGTACAAATCCGCGGGCCCGGCGGAAATAGTGAGGAAAGCCCTCCTCCCTGATGCTGATCACCGAATCATCACAGGGGTTATAGATCTCCCGGTTATGCACCAGGAAATAATCAGCGATGCCCGCTAACTTTTCCAATGCCGTATCATTATCGAAGATCAACGGCTCATCGCTGATATTTGCGCTGGTCATGATAAGTATCTCTATATCCTGATCAAACAACAGATAATGCAGCGGGGTATATGGCAGCATTATACCCAGTGTACCCAGTCCCGGATGAATGATATCTGAAGGCAGGCCTTCATGAAACCTGGACTTCAGTATAACGATAGGGGCCTGGGGCGACTGAAGCCATTTGGCTTCAATATCATCTATAAATGCATATTTCTGGGCGGTTTCCAGATCACGTACCATCACGGCAAAAGGTTTGGCGTCGCGTTTCTTGCGCTGGCGCAGGGTCTTCACCGCAGCAGCATTGGTGGCATCGCAGGCCAGATGAAAACCGCCCAGCCCTTTTACAGCTATGATACAACCCATTTTAAGATGGTCGATTGTGTCCCCTTCCACTGGCTGGCCCGAGGCATCAAGCAGCGTAGTATGCGGTCCGCAAACGGGGCACGCATTGGGCTGTGCATGAAAGCGACGATGCAGCGGATTCTCATATTCCTCCTGACACTCCGGGCACATGGGGAACGGCGCCATGGTCGTCTTGATACGATCGTAGGGCACGTCCTTGATTATGGTATAGCGCGGCCCGCAATTGGTACAATTGGTAAAGGGATAGCCATAGCGCCGGTCAGCCAGGTCCCGGACCTCGCTTTTGCAGTCAGAGCAAATAGCAATATCCGGTGATATCATGACCTCATGGCTATCATCGTCCTCGCTCTTGCGGATGGAAAAGTCACTGTAGTCCCGTACCGGGATCTCATTTATCTCACATTGCCGGATAATAGCCAGCGGAGGCGGCTCCTCCACCAAACGCCGGGCAAAGTCATCCAGATCCTTTTGAGAACCTTCTGCCTCAATAAAGACACCAGCCGAGGAATTCAGAACCCACCCCTTAAGGCCATACTCACTTGCCAGTCTGAAGACATGGGGCCTGAAGCCAACTCCCTGGACTATCCCGGTTATTCTGATGTGATAAGCCACCAACATAATACCAACCCATTCAAAAGAGACGCAGATAACGCTGATTGATTGGATTAACGCAGATTTTATTGCTATGAATAATTGACTTTCCTGTACTTATGATCTAGAAGGCTTTAAGCAGGGCTTACATCATGCCGCCCATGATGCCTAAAAGCTGCCAAATCGCATTAGTTCTGCGTCCTTTTGCGTCTATTAAATTATAGTAAAAAACGCCGAAGATGCAGGGACGGGGAGAGTCTCCCCTGACCCTGGTCTGTTCAGCGTCCTGTGATCCGTCAAGGAAACCTCCCTGACTCATTCGTTTATTATTCTTTGGATTTCTTCCTGAATCAATTCAGCAACCCGCGGGACCGTGGCAGTCACCTCGGGGCTGAGTTCAAGGTCAAGACGAAACTCTTTGGGCTGAACCCCAAAGACAATGAACTGCGGATCATGCCCCATCAGCCTGAGCATATGCACCGCCTCAATAAAATTAAGGTCGTGCAGAGATGTGGCAGCATCAGTATTAGGTTGTAAACCCAATTCATCCAGGGGAGCCCGGTAGATCGTACCGGGCTCAGCCCCGGCCTGAATGGCATCAACTACGATAATGATATCCGCTTCGGCAAAAAAATCAAGCAGGTCGTAACTGTGGGTTCCGCCGTCAATGAGTTCAACTCCTGCTGGTACCCCTTGTTCCTCGAGATACCTGACCACATGAACACCAATTCCGTCATCCCGCTGAAGCAGGTTGCCTACCCCCACTACCGATATACGTTTCAAACTTGATCCTCCTTGCCGCAAATAAATATGAGTTATTATTATGCCTCTTCGCCTTCCTCATGATAGCCATGATGGAAATCTGCAGGCATCTTACCAGTAAACATGGACTTGAGTACCGGAATACCCTCGGACATATCCAGGTACACATGAGCCAGGATGAACAGAACGAATATCCAGGTGATGATATAGTGCACCATTCTGAGAGCGATTTCGCCGCCCAGATAGTCACCCATCTGCGACCAGAACAGCACCTGGGGTTTGTACATAACAAACCCGGTTATTACCTGAATGATAGCCATAAACATGAATGTGGAATACATCATCTTCTGACCGGGGTTGTACTTGCCATAGAAGGGGTGATCATCTGCCAGGAAGGTATAGTATTTGATCATGCTCGGGAACTTACCCGGGTCAGTCTTGACGTCAAACCATACATTCTTGTAATCACCGGTAGCTACAGCATAGTAAACTCTGCCCACTACGCCGAAACAAAGCAGGTAAGCCATGGCAAAATGAAGCATCCGGGCGTTGTCCATGTTGTCAAAGAGCCATCCCCAACTCTGCGGAGCATGGATATAGAAACCAGTCAGGCAAAGCGTGGTAATAGCTATCATATTGATCCAATGAAAGAGCCTTATCCAGACCGAATGCCTATCCTCCATCTTTTTCATGCACTCACCCCCTAGTTTATAGCGAACTGGCTAATCGTCTTCTTATCAGGGGTCATTACATGAATAGCACATCCAAAGCAAGGATCGAATGCTCTGATAATTCTTACCAATTCAACCGGGTTAGCGGGATCAGCCACTTTAGTTCCAATAATGGCCTGTTCCATCGGACCGTTCTGACCGCGCACGTCTTTGGGACTTGCGTTCCAGGTAGTAGGAACCACGGCGTTGTAAACCTTGGTTCTCTGGTTTTCGATCCGGTGCCAGTGTCCCAGTGCACCGCGGGAGGCTTCGCAGAGGCCCATGCCCACTGCAGCGTCGGGGATCTTGTGCGGTACGCATACATCCTGGCCAACTTCGAGTTTGAGGACCCAATCCTTTAAGGCATGAGCGATCTCGGAGCACTCAACTGCCCGGGCAAAATGACGGCCCATAACTGAAAAGGCTTTGTCACCCAGTCCTACAACATCCTTCTGCTTGTTGATCCATTGGCGAGCCAGAGGTCCAACTTCCAGAACCTCACCATTGTAGCGGGGAGATTTCAGCCATGAATAGGCGCCTTCCTTCTCGAGATTGGGTTTGACAACGGCGTCGCTCGGCTTGGGATCGATGCCATCTTCATACCAGGAGGATACGACTTGTTCTTCGATCAGGCTGGGATCGAGATCAGCATACTGTCCGCGAATATACACACCGGATTTGTAGAGCTTGTTCTTCTTGACATGATCCTTGCCTTCCTCCAGCGGGAAGCCGCCATAGGCCAGCATATTCTGGCAGCCGCGTCCTACATCGAACCAATCGCTGTAAACACCGGCAACAGCCTTGACGGTGGGCACGTAAACATTGTCAACAAAATCGATCATTTCTTCCAGGCTGGTCAGGAAGCGGTAGATCTTGGAGGTGTCTGGTACTTCGGATACCCCGCCGGGAACGATGGCCTGAACATGAGGCATCTTGCCGCCCCAGATGGCCAGCATTTCCTGCGCCTTGCGACGAATAGTGAGGGCTTTCAGGTAGTTGTCTACAGCCTGAGCATTCACATCATCGGGCAGGCGATAATCTGCTTCATAGCGCGGTTTAAAGGGGGCGATTTCCGGTCCCTTTACATAATCCAGCGCAGCCAGGTGGAAGAAGTGCAGGATATGAGACTGTACCCAGTTGGAGCCAAAAATCAGATTACGGATGATTCTGCCATTCGGCGGCGGTTCGATGCCAAATGCATCATCCAGAGCCAGGATACCGGCAGTGGCATGAGCGGTGGGACATACGCCGCAGATACGCTGTACGATCTGTTCGGCATCGCGCGGGTCACGACCCTGCATAATAAGTTCCAGACCACGGAAGAGAGCTCCGCTAAGTTTGGCATCAGTTACTACGCCGCCTTCGACCTCTACTTCAAGCTTCAAGTGACCTTCAATACGAGTTACGGGATCAACAACTATCTTCGCCATTATGCTTCACCCTCTTTCTCAACTTCGTGTTCTGCTTTCTTGGGGCCCATACGTCCGGTGAGTATATTTCCACCCAGATGTCCGGCAATACCAACTACAGCTAATCCACCGAGCACTTCGCCGATCTGGTCAACGGTGGCGGTCATAGCCGGTCCGATAGGCAGTTCAGGAAGTCTGGTATACATCGGCCAAGCGGGGAATTGCGGTTCGGTGCATCCAATGCAGGGAGCCCCAGCCTTAACACACCAGTTGGTTCCATTATTAAACCCGCGGGTACTGGCATCACAATGAGCCATGGGGCCCTTGCAGCCCAGTTCCAGCATACAGCCCATTTCACCAAAGGTCTTGGCGAAAATAGCATTGTCAAAATACTGACGGCGCTCACAATTGTCATGGATGATCTTGCTAAAGAACATCTTGGGCCGGCCAAAGGCATCCAGATCGGGGATACCGTAAAGCAGGATATGGGCAATAGTACCGACCATCCAATCGGGATGCGGCGGGCAGCCCGGTACGTTGATGACCGGAACGGTCTTGACTATATCAGATACTGGCTTGCAGCCGGTGGGATTCGGCGGAGTTGCCGGAATACCGCCAAAGGCAGAGCAGGTGCCGAAACTGAGGATACCGGCAGCCTTGCTGCCAACTCTCTTGACCAGCTCTTCAAAGGTGATGGGCTTGCCATTTTCTTCACCAACAGTACAGAAGATTCCCTCTTCAGCAGTGGGTACGGAGCCTTCCACAACCAGATAGAATTTTCCGGGGTTCTCATTGGCAACCTTGAATATCGCTTCCTGCATGGCCAGTTCACCGGCGGCAGCAGAGATATTGGGATGATAGGTCAAGCTGATGACCTTGGTCAGTACTTCCTGAATCTCAGGATGTACAGTATTCAGCAGAGAAATAGAACAACCGGTGCAGGATGCACCCTGAAGCCAAATCACCTGGGGAGCCCCAGCGGCAACGGCTTCTTTCATAAACGGAGCCAGATAACCCGTCAGCGAAATAGCTGCTGCCGAGCCGGCACACGCTTTCAGAAAATCACGACGGTTTAATTTGGTAGGCATTCTCCATGTTCCCCCCAATCAAATTATTCCTGAAACAACATAGCAATGATACAATCCCTCTCCAAATCATATTACAGGCACGAATCTATATCTCTATAAGGAAATCAGCGATTACGCCCTTTGGCCCTCACCTCCCCCAGTAACCACTCGCACCATATCTCAATCCCTTCTCCGGTTCGTCCGGAAAGAGGGAATACTCGCGCCGAGGGGTTGATTTTTTCAAGATCCTCCTGGCACTCTTGCAGGTTGAACTCGGTATATGGCAAAAGGTCAATCTTATTGACCAAAACCGCCTTTGCTTCGCGGAAGATCAAAGGATATTTCGGTATTTTGTCATTGCCTTCCGTGGTGCTGATAACAACCACACGAAAGTCCTCACCCAAATCGAATTCCGCCGGGCAAACCAAATTGCCAACGTTTTCAATAAAGAGTAAGTCCAAATCGGAGTTATCCAGTTTTTCATATGCTGATGTGACCATTCCGGCGTCCAGATGACAGGTCCCTTCAGTATTTATCTGAATGACCCGTACACCCTTTTGTTCTATCCTCTGGGCATCCCGATCCGTATAGAGGTCCCCTTCAATAACCCCTATTTTCAGTTGGTCGCCCAGGCACTCGATGGTCCGCTCCAAAATGGTAGTCTTGCCCGATCCCGGAGAACTCATCAGATTAACGACAAGAATCTCCTGTTCCTTGAAAGATGCCCTGTTTTTCCGGGCTATAAGGTCGTTAGCTCCCAAGATATTCGTCTGCAGATTAACCTGGACCAATAGCTTCGTCTCCTTCATAACTATCCAGATATAACTCGTGGCCCTGGATAACAACTACACGCCCATTGCCACAGCCGGGACAAAGAAAGATATAATCATCCTCCGGTTTGAATTCGTTGCCGCATTCCTCACAACGACAAAGTACACTCAACTGCTCGATCTCTAATTCCGCACCGCGAAAAAGCTCGTCCTGAGATAGAGCAGCAAAAGCAAACTGCAAACTATCCGGCAAAGCCATAGTCAATTCCCCTATGACCATCTTTACCCTGGTTACCCGCTCAATATTGTTCTGGCTGGCGCTTTCCCGGACTATGTCCATCATGCCTTCAACCAATGATAATTCGTGCATCCCAGCCACTCCAAAGTATTTCAACAAAATAAAAAGCCTGGCACAGAAATGCCAGACTTAGATGCACAGACACCAAGCAGCTAGACCCTTCATGGGTCTGCTATCAAGTACCCGCCTAAACTGAGCATCTCCTTTTCAATGAGTCGGGAAGGCAAAACCGTTTCCAGTTCCACCCAAAGGTTACGGTCCCTTAGAAAACCCTTAGGAACAGCAACTCGGAGAACTATATTCCATTCCGTATCTATATTCTCTATAGATTTAAAAAATCCTACAAAATAGTTCAATTTTCTTGAATCAATTTATGATATTTCAAAACTTCGACTTTTGGCAAGTCCAAAAATTGTACCAAAATCCCCACTAGTTGTGACTATACCGGTGAATATGGCGCTCACCTTCATGCATGTGAAAATATTCATCAATTAGATTGACTTCTAATAATAGTTCACGGTTAGAGAGGGCTTCCCGGGTCGGTCCGTCAAAAATCAGCCGGTGGTCCTCAGATAATACCAGGGCACGATCTGCTATGGCATGAGCCAGTTCCAGATTATGCGTAGCCACTACGATAGTCCTGCCCTGATGATTAAGCTCCAAAAGGAAGTCGGTCAGCCAGCGCTGGGTCTTGGGGTCAAGCCCATTGGTAGGTTCGTCCAGGATAAGGACTTCCGGGTCTAGTACCAGCACCGAGGCCAGCGCTACTTTCTTCTTCTCACCACCACTGAGACGATATGGTGAACGGTCGGCCAGATTGGAGATACCGAACATCTCCATCACGTCACCAACCCGTGTCCTGACTTCATCGCGCTTAAGCCCGATCTGCAAGGGGCCAAAAGCTATTTCATCCCAAACCGAGGTAGTGAACAACTGAGCATCGGAGTTTTGGAAAACAAAGCCCACCCGGCGGTGATATTCCTTGGCTGCCAAGTCATTCTCCAGGTTGTCTTCAGTGATCTCCTGATCAAAAGCCAGGAAACGTCCTGCACTGGGGAAATTAAGTCCGCACATCATTTTTAATAATGTCGATTTGCCGGAGCCATTGGCCCCCAGCAGCACGATGCTCTCCCCGATATCCACCGAAAAATCGATATTCCGGAATATCCATTCATCCCGCCCGTACCGGTAGGCTACTCGTTCAAACCTGAAGGTATTTTTAGTCACTGCATTCTCCCCAACCATTATTATTTATATTGTAAAATCTGTAGATTAACACTTTTCCCTACCCTTATTCATCCAGGCTGACTGCCTCTCCGGTATAACACCGGGCGGTCATGGCCTGATAGACCTCATCGGAAAGTTCCATGCTCCGTATGAAAAGTGCCCCGATAGAAGACGTTACCTGCCATTGCCGGGTACGCAGCGTTATTTCTCCTACTGTCCGCATTTGCCGAGCTTCAAACATCTCAAGCGATATCTGGATGAGTAGCAATAGATACCGATAGGTCATCTCCAGGACCATTACTATCAATAATGGCACCTGCAGTACCCTCAGGGATTTAAACAACCTGGCACTGGGAGTGGTTATCACCAGCATCACCCCCCAGGTAATGGACAGACCTACCCGTAAAAACAACACCATAGCAGCCGTGGCCCCCTGCTGGCTGATGTAGATCTGGTCCGGCAGTCTGATCCCCAGCAGATAATGAGGCGAGGCGCTTCGGTAAAGCTCCAGCAATGGCACTCCGGGGTTGAACAAACTGAACATGGCCGGTACCGCGGCAATGAGGGTAATCATTGGGAAGATGCCCCATATGCGTCTTTGCAGAGAGCAGACCGGCAGACGGGCTGACCACATTAAAAAGAGGCTGACGACCCAGAGTACAAAAAACAGGCTGATACTCCTGGTCAAAGCGACCAGGAGTATCATTGATATAGCTCCCACCAGTTTTAAGCGCGGGTTTAACTGTTGCAGCCAGAAGTCCTGCCGGGCATAGCGCTCGGTCAAAAGGTCATCCAGCAGGGCCTGCCGCAGCCCACGGAGGTTCTTGGTAAGAAAACCGGGACCTTTGCCCCTGCCGCTATTCGGCAGCGGGCGTCGGTCCTTCTCCTCCAGGTGCTGGCTCATCCAGCCCGGTAGAGTTATTGAGTTGCTCGGTTCACTCTGATGATCTGTCATGTATCCTCTATTCTTTCACTATTTTACCCAGAAGAGTGATAACCATCAAAACCAATCCAACACCAACCACGGCGGAAATGATGTATCCCGCCGCCGACTGAACAAAAGTCGAGTTCATCCCCGGAATACTGTAATCCGGCAGCACGGCATGATGCCACAAGTCAGCAAATTTGGCCAGGCCTTGAGGAATAAAACCAACTTCCTCGCTTTTGGTCAGTTCATCCAATCCCCATTCACCAAAGGCAGTACCGGTGGCGATCAAACCCAATGGGCAAAGGATTATTAATGCTCCCAGAGCCCACCACAATTTGATATAGCGCTTAAACATGCTTGGTCACCTCCTGGTCTAAACAAGCGGCCGGCTCATCTTTCAGGAGTTCCGGATAAGAGCGTCCAACGAAGGTCAAACCCAGAGCAGTGACAATACCCTCCACCGGACCTGCCAGGGTAAGATGCTCGGCCATCATGGCACTGACCGCTACTTTTAGTGACAAAGGGAAATAAAGCGGGGTTCCGTCAGCCGCTTTGAACCACTCGTACTGGGAACCAAACATTAGTGCGGTACTCAGGGCAGCGAAACAAAGACCAACATAGCCTGCCATAAAGGCCGCAGCGATCCCCCGCCCGGAAATGGCGCCGGCCTTCCCCTTGAAAAGTTTGTAGATATAGTAACCGATAAAAGGCATAATAACGCCCATGTTCAGACAATTGGCTCCGATAGCAAGAATTCCGCCGTCGTTAAATATCAGAGCCTGGATGATCAAGGCGGTCGATACCCCCAGACAGGCCGCCCAGGGGCCCAACAAAATGGCAAGCAAAACGGCTCCCACCGCATGAGCAGAACTGCCTCCCGGAATAGGCAGATTAAACATCATTATGGTAAAGGAAAAGGCTGCACCCACTGCCAGCACAGGTACCTCCTTTTTTTTCATATCATGTTGTACCTTCTTGACCGCTGCACCCCACACCGGCACCATTACTGCCAGTAGAGGTATGGCTGTCTGGGGCGCCAGATAACCATCGGGAATATGCATAGGAAAAAACCTCCTTTAAATCAATTTCACCTGCTGTCGAGGGCAATAAAAAAACCATGAAGTAAACGGCTTACAACCGCTGCCTTCATGGCATTATTTTGCCCGATAGATTATTAATCAGTTCTTATTGATTCCCCGAGGTGCACTTTCCTAGTGCTTTTTAATGGAGAATATGCTTTGTTTATTATACTATTTCTCCGGCCTTAATCAATTAAAAACTTTTGACCAGGGTAAAGGTGCTGATCAAATCATCGATACTGACTGAAAAAAGGTAGTTGCCCCTGGCGGTGAGAAACAGTCGCACCTTGCCCTCATCATTCGTAACCATGCGATGAGGATAGTCCTTTTGATGAGTAGCGGCAAAGGTGGCCCGCACCTCAACTCCGGCCAAAGGCTCACCCTGCTGCAAGACCTGGATCTCATAGCTCTCTCCCATGCGGGCGTGACTGTAATCCGTGGGGAATATCTCCAGGTCCAGCCCGACCGGTTTGAGACCATGATGATGGTGGTGCCCCACCTCTACCAGCACACTGGCCAGGTGCCGTTGACCATCCTCATTCTCTTCCGCCCATACCTGCAGCAAACCATCGCTCTCCTCCCCCAGTACCAGTTCACGGGAACCGTGATGATCATGGATATGGAGTTCCTTGGCTCCGCCGGGACTGGCTACAAAAGCCTTCAGCCCAGTAAAGGAAAGATCGTGGCCAGGCTTCATGTTGTAGCCTTTCAACAGCTTCAGGGTCACCTGTTCACCTTCATGAAAATGGCCGTGATCGGTGGATGGTTCCAGCCATAATTCCTCATGTACGGCATAGATCTCCTCCCGGATCTCGTCCAGGACCACCCGGTGGTGCACCAATTCCATCTCGCGAATGCGGGCTTTCACCACCTTGCGTTCACCAAAGATGTTTTCCATAAAAACCGTCTGATCCTCACCCGGAACGATGCGGTCAACCTTCTCCATGAGAAGTTCTTCTCCAGATGCCCGGTTGATATAGACACTGGCTTCACACATGCTATAACCTCCTAATTGTGCTGGCATTCGGGACAAAGGGTCTTGCCATCCTTGGATACAGTCCGGGTCTCCATGACCCCCTCTCCGCATAGATCGCAGCGGACAGTTTTACGGATACTGGCTCGTTCGGGGATCTCTATAGCTACCTCCCGCCAGGTGAACAGATCCTCTGCCGGCATGCTCATTATCTTTTCAAAGAGTTCTCCGATCAAAATCTCCTTTTCACCAGCCTCTTGATCGGTAAGATCCTGTTTACCGTTCAATTCCCGAAAACGTTCACTAGCAGGCCCCGCCGTTGACCCGAACTTCTGGGCTATACGCAGCGAGTTGCCGCTTTGCCGGCTAATAATAGTCCAAACGTTCTTGCCGTGATCACGGAAAATCAGGTTGCCCTTGCCGAAGGTGCATCCTAATATGGCCTGGATGGCGTCCACGCTGCAATTGTCGTTTTCAACAAGAGCGATCAGCTCTTCATCGCTGTCCTGCCCGATTCCCATCTGTTTTTGAGCCAACTCGGCCGCTCTTACCCCGATCAGCAAGCCGGGACAAATGTGACCATGAAACTGTATAGCAAGTTCCAGCGGGGGCATATTCTTACACATCTAATGATCCACCCTTCTCAGTACAGACCGCTCAATCTACGGCTGTAACCATTTCCTTGATCCGTTCCACCAGGCGATCCACCTGGATAGGCAACGGTTCGTCCACCGTCCCGGTAATCTCGATTCCATATCGGTTCAATGGAATCAGCACCTTGGTTGCATCAGCCGTGGCTATGGCCTCAGCCATACGTGGAGTCAGCTCTCCGGAATACGAGTTTGCCGCCACAATCGCTACTGAACCGACTATTATATCCACCCGGGGCACACTGTATGCTACTGCGTTGTCACCGGTGGCGCCTTCGTTAGCGCCAGCCTTCAGCATCAAGGACGTTGCTATAGAGTTTGTACCCAGGCCTATGATCTCGCAGCTCTCGCCTAGTTCCCGGCGCAGCTTTTCCACGATGATCCTTCCAATTCCTCCTCCCTGTCCATCTACTACCGCAATCTTCAATCCATCTCCCCCGTTCTGTGTCTGCCTGAAGTCCCTCGCCAAGCTGCCTCTTGCATACAATAGATCAGATTTTCCATGCCGTTCCGAAAGTCATGATTTAATCGTAAATGAAAACTGGCTGGCAGCAAACTGCAGGCTTCCACGGTTAACCCGTACCTGGACCTTCATAGTCCTTTCTTGCTGGCTATTTTACACCTTACAATGACGTCCTGCAATCTTTGTTGATTCCGCCAGGTCTTTAATAGTAAAAATCACTGGCATGATAGTCCTAAGTTCCTTGAAAGTTTGGAACTAATTATGTACCATATTACTAAGAAACTTCTGTTTACTAATTCCAATAGGGGTAAGGAGAACTATATTAACCAATCCCCTTTACTATGTTGGCTGCATATTACTATTGGAGGAGGATACTGATGGACTTCACTGCTGCAATCATTAATGAGGGAGAAACCACCTGTGTAATTGTGATAGTGATCAAAGAGGTGGTTGAGAATAAGTATCAAGCAGAAGATGCCATTCGTGTATTCAACCGGTTCTTCCCTCTTATGACTGTTATTCTGATGGCTCAGGACCACAGAGGGGACGGCATCTTTTATGGTCCTCCCGAACTGGTCCGCAAGCTTACCAAAACCAAAGTCGAGCATTTCCCCTGGAAGCAATACTCGGTCAAAGATTAACCTCTGCCTCGCTTCTTTGGTGGTCTCATACAGTCCCTTTGTTTTATATTCTTTGCAGGAGGACACAAACCATGCAATTCGATGAACGTTTAAAATATTTGCGCAATGAAAAGGGCCTTAGTGAAAAAGAACTGGCTGAAGAATTAGAAACGACAGAGACCACGATAAGACTGCTTGAAAAGCGCAAATTAGACGTAAAGCTCGACTTGCTGGGAAAAATGGCGGATTTCTTCGGAGTCTCTACTAAATTGCTCTTGGGTACCGTTTTTGAGAATCTGGAACCGGAAGAAGCCGTAAAAAGCTATCGACTGGTGCAGGAGCTTGAAGCAGCCAGACATAAGGAAAAACAAGAATCGGTAGCCAACGCTTCAGTCATGACCGAGGAAAAAACTCCATCTGAACTGGCCGCGGTGTCACTTCCGATAC
>JBLMZJ010000104.1:0-64749 GCA_050258735.1 Deltaproteobacteria bacterium
AATTGCTCTGTTTAATGTATACTGGCTCGTCATTATGCCTGGCTGATGTTCTTGTTCTTTATATCTAATCAAAAAAATTAAAGTTTTTTAGGTTATGTTTAACATTATTATCTCCGACAACTTTACCACATACTTTGCATTTCTTATCCAGCCCAAAAGGAACAAGATGAATAGCTTTTTGTTTATCTTTCCAGCACGTTGGACAATATGGCCCTTCTTTCTCACTTTATTCTATGAATAGAATCCTTTTGTCATTTTGATATTTATTTTTAATTGTTTTAGTGAAAGAAGCAACCATAGATCCAAATACAATCTCTTTAACTTCTAAAAGATTCGCAAGGTGGATAATGCTGTCAACTTCAGCATTATGCAATTGTCTGCCATCATTTTTACATTCACCAATTGTAATTCCGTTCTTATATATTGCTACCAAATCTACTTCCCTATTTAATTCTTGTATTATTACCCCTGGTAGAAATGTCTTTGTGTTATTTTCGGGTAAGTTCAATATAGTATAAAGCTGAGTAATAACGCCTTGTGAATGAGCGTGAGCAATTAATGAATTAAGCTTATATAACGGTTGAGCATCTAATGGCAGTTTGATTTCTGCTAAGCATCCTGAACATGTATTTATCTCTTTGGCGGTATCAATAGAAACCCAGTTTTCAGAAGAACAATACTTACACTTAAGTTGATAGCCTCTAAAAATTATTTTCTTTGTTATAAGATCTTCAACATCTTTATTATGATTTTCGGGGAAGATATTTTTAATAGTATCCGAACTAACCGGTGCACTACTATTTTTAGTAAGTGTTGTAAGTAGGTTTTTTATGTTTTGATTTTTAAAAATACTGCATTCTTCTATTGAACCCAATAAGTTTATTGTTCTTCTAGCAATCCAACCTTTGTCTGATATTTTTATCGTAAACCCCTTTTGTTTAAAGATATATTCGATCACTTCAAATGCATCAGGCTGGATCAAGTGAATTGGATTTCCATCGGTAATTAATCGTAATCCATTTTTAGAGAATCCTGCTTCTTTTTGATCACAAATGAGTTTTGTCAGATTATTGTCTTGGGGCAGTATACCTTGATAATAACTTAAAGCATATATTAAAACTTTGTGATGATATCGATAATCTTTTTTTAAATTGTCCGGAATTATGGGTATTAGAGTAGCCTTATTATTATTGAAAATAACATTTTGCATAAAATCATTTAGTTTTAATGATAAGCACAAAAATGCATAAGGTCTGGTTGGATTAAAAAAAAGTGAATAGTGAGATGAATATAATTCCCTAAAAATCTGGTTTAATAATTTTGTTAATTCTTTAATATTTTTTGAGTCAAGGGAAGAACTTAAAATATTAATGTTCTTCCAATTATAGGTTTCTTTTCTTATTGATAAGCCATTTATCAAATCTTTTATAAGTATTTCATTCTTAATTTCATCCTTAGGAATCCATACAGTCGAATAACGCAATATAAAATATGTATTCCAAAATAAACATAAATCTTGAATTGATTCGAGATCTCCAATAATAATATTGAAACTGTCTAATAAAACAAACCTCTCTATAAAATAATCCGCATCAATTCGAGAATAAGGGAATCCTTCAATAGAACTAAGTAATTTTTGCATTTTAATAAGTTCGGGGTATTCGTCTTGAACCATTGAACTGGCTATTGTCATACTCACTGAAACATCTTCAAGCATTATTTCTTGAACATTATTTTTCAATAAAAATTCAAGAGAGTCATATTTTTGGACTGGTATACATCCAGAAATTCGGGCAATCTCTTCATATGGAAATATCTTTTCAAATAACTTTTTATAATTGCTATTAATATCGGGTTTGAAATATTCAATTACTGCATTCTCATTGTTAGATCGGACGCCATTTTTTTCTAGTAATATACTTTTACCTTCTTCAATTCCGTTTATAAATCTTATTGGATTACAAATTGTTTTAATCTGTTGTAATAATTCATCGTTAGCTTCCTCACATGTAATTATTATGTCTGGCTCATATGCTTTAAAAAACCCTATCCACATACTTTCAATTATATTGTTAAATATCGGAATGATGAGATACGTTAGACCACCAAGAATGGAATAATTAATTTTTACTATTTCATCAAACATATTTAAATCATTCTTATCTATTAACCAACAAACTTTGGGGAGCTCAGTATTAATTAATAAATTTTGAACATCAATTTCATTTTTCATATAAATATCCTTTACTGTTGACTTTTGTTGATAGCTACGTAAATATCCTACCAGTTCCTGTTTATAGTATTTGTTTCCAAATTAATAATACCACCATAATATGACAATATCCACCACAGGAAGTAATAAATGCGATACTTATAAATGAAGCAGCAGATAATTCTAATAACAGAAGAAACTTAGGCCTTCATCCCTTTTGCGGGGCGAAGGCCTTTTACACTGATAGATGACGTCCTAAACCTATGTCTGCTTCGTTTTCTTTACGGAGCTACTTTTACCTTTTGGCTGACACTGGCGCTGACTTTCTTGGCGTTGTCATAGGCGTCTGCCTTGATCGTAACAGTTTTACCCTTGTACGCTGAAAGATCCAGCGCGGCTTCATACGGAGATCCCACCACTTCCGCAGCATATTTACCGTTGACATAGTACACCACTTTGGCCGTATCCAGTCTCTGGTTGCCGACATAGGCGCTGATCCTTTGAGTCTTGGCTTCCAGCGGCGGCAGTGACGGATGGGCTAAATCAACGTAAATGACCGGGCTGCTGGTATTCATATCACTTAAGAAATATGGGCTGGCGATCGCCCTTTTATAGGCATTCAATATGTTTTGATTGCCTGATAGCAAGCATTTGCGAGCAGCTCCCCAGTTTTCTTCGTTATCCCAGTAAAACACTGCTTTGAGTGCCGGATAGCGGCGGGGCAGCTCGTCATAGAACTCTTTGAGGTCCTTGGCTCCCACCCATGAAACATCCGTAGTGGTGAATTCTACATTCTGGATCGGCGCCCCCTCAGACAAATAGATGGGCTTTTTTGCGGAATAGGCATCATAGATCGGTTTGATCCGGTCGGTAAATTTGGTGTTGTGTTTGCTTTTTCCACTGGCCAGATATGGCGGATAGGAGCTTACGCCCACCCAATCGACATATTCATCACCGGGATACCACTGGGTAGCCGGTCCAAAGGGCCAGTCATTCGGAGCCCAGCACATCGCGACATTCGGCGCTTCCTTATGCATCACCCGGGCCACCAGACGGAATTTTTCTATATATAATTTAGGGTCTTTTCCCCATCTGCTGCCCGGGTCATTCATTTCATTGGCAAAGCGAAGAAAGATCGGTATCCCGCTGTCGGCAGCCTGCTTGGCGAAATTATGGAGATAGCTGTCGTCTTTCACCTGCTCGATCCCGTCATAGGGCTCCAGAGCGATCTGCATCCCGACATTCAGTTTCTTAGCGCGGTCAAAGTGCGTTTTGTAATGATTGAATTCCATACTGCCATAGCGCTCATAAACCATATACATGGCGTGTTTCTTTCCGGTCAAAGCGGGAATACCTTCAAAATAGAACGGATTTCCGGTGTTAACGTTATGTACTACGGGGTCGCCTTCGGCATAAACACCCAGATAAGACCCTATCTTGGGTTCAAATTTCGCGCCGTGATAGGCCTGTTGATCCCCTGCCTGCACTGCCTTTTGCACATAGAGCTTCATCTCTTTTGTCGCTGCAAAGGACGGAGCAGCATTGATCACTACAAATAAAAGAGTCAGGCATATACACCATATTTTCTTCATTTGGGTCCTCCCTTACTGAGATTATTTATGATAAATGTTCCTTTCTCCCCCTTCACAGTATATTAAAAGCTATTCATCATATTCTCACCCGGAGAATATGCAAAATACATATGTAAACACAACCATTTTCAAATACCGTAAAGGTAATGGCTCCATTAACATATTCTGCTTTAGGCTTTTATTTCCTGCATATATTTACCTTCATGAGTCTTTCCACTATATTGTCTCCGATATCGCAGGTTTAGAATAACTGTGTTGTAACAAATGAACCGGGTGATAGAATAAGATTGCTTCGCTTCGCTCGCAATGACATCCAGGGCGGAAATTGATTCCGCCACTACCTAACAGTCATCAATTCCTATCAATAGAAAAGGCCTTCGTCCGCTGAAATGGATGAAGACCTTTTATGTTTAATTATTTAATTTATCCCTTCAATACAACATCCCCAGGCCGTTGACAATGCAATCAATGGGTCGGTTCTCTGTGATATACTATTTTGATATCTTCTCAGGCCAAATGCTGTGGTAGTTGGTAATTGTATAGGCCTTAGCTATCATTGCTGCGGTGGTTTCTTTCCATTGTTTGTAATGCTCTGTCGCTCTATGCTTTAATTGATCATCACTCGATGCATATATTTCTTCAAGCACAAATTCACAAGGTTTATCCTGTTGCTGCAGTACTTCAAAACGAATTACACCAGATTCCTCATAGCTATTTCGGGCGTTCCCGATGGTAGCCTCTTTGAATGGCAAGATATATTCTTCCTTTACGCTGATAAATACATGTACCCTGATCACTGCCTCACCTTCCTCTGCAACTTTTTTCTAATAGCTCTTTATGTCAAGGTTATCATCTTCTTATTGATTGTTCAATATCGCCTGTATTGGTATAATGAGGAATATGTTAGAAAGAAGGTGCTTTTGGTGGAACCATCGTCTCTCAAAATCTACGGTTCTCGTCGGCGCTTTAGCGGAGTTTTGACATTTGCTAAAATCATTGTAACGATCCTTGTCCTGATTACTATAGTCTTGCTTTCTATGATTCTTGCGTTCAGTCCAAAGTCGCCCCCTCAAGTGAATTCCATCAATAAAACAGCAACAAGTGTAGATTTCAGTGATTTGCCGGCTTATTCTTATTTCACCGCCCGGGATGGGACACCATTGGCGTACAGGACTTACCCCGGATCATCTGATAGGATAGCGATCCTCATTCATGGCTCGTCAGGCAGTAGTCGCAATATGCATGTACTAGGAAAGGCCTTAAGCAAAAACGGTATTACCGCATTTGCTCTGGATTTGCGGGGGCACGGTAATTCCGGAAAACACGGAGATATCGCCTACGTTGGACAACTTGAAGATGATTTGACTGATTTTGTAGCTTACATTCGGTCTGATTATCCTGATACACCAATAACTCTAATAGGACATTCATTAGGCGGCGGTTTTGCTCTTCGAATCGCCGGGAGTTCCATGAGCGACCGGTTTGATCAGTATATCTTGTTGTCGCCGTTTCTTAATTACAATTCTCCAACCAACCGCCCTAATAATGGCGGCTGGGCGGATGTATCGGTTCCACGATTCGCTGGCATTACCATTTTAAATAAGTTCGGAATACATTATTTCGACAGCTGGCCGGTCATTGCATTTGCCGTACCTGACAACTTTAGTTTTCTAACCAGGGAGTATTCATATAAGCTGTTAAGCAATCTTAGCGCTAACCGAAACTATTTAAATGACGACTATTTAGAAAACTTCCGTAAATGCTCCGTCCCAATCACTATTCTTGTTGGCAGCAATGACGAACTCTTTTATGTCAAAAAATATGCCTCTGAAATCAAACCGGTGAATGGCAAGGTAGTTGTAGAAATCGTGCCCTCGGTAAACCATATGGCAATTGTTAGTGATGCAAAGGCAGTAGAAACAATTGTCCATAAATTCGAATAAAATAAGCCTTCATCTCTTACGAGGCGAAGGCCTTTTACCTCTTTAATAAGTTATTTATCCCTTCAAAATAGAAACTCTCGTATTGATAGAAGCGATATGTTCTTCATCGGCCAAGGTCGGGTCTTTGATCTCATACCACATTTTACATGGCAGCTCGGCACATCCTCCGCAATGCTCATAGCCTTTATCCTGACAGCATTTATACATGGGACAGACCTCCTGACCGATGTATCCCACCCAGAAGACCTTACCCTGGATTGCCCGGCAGCCCTTGCATTCTTCTGGATACGAAGGACATTCCTCACAGTTTACACCACAAACCTGCAGCATATTTTTACCCCCTTATAAATTAATATGTTACGAACATTTGTTCTACTGCATATTATCCCACATTGCATTTTAAATGCAAGCCCTTTTCAAAGGTGAGCAAGGGGGTGGTTGCCTTCCATTTGTAATCGTTGAAAAACTATCCTCCCTCTCTTACTACTTATCGCCCTCTTCCGGCACGATGCAGATGAAAACGAGATCCTCTTCACCGCTGTTCCTGAACTGGTGCAGTGCGTTGCCCGGAACATATGCGGTAGAGCCTTTTTCCACCGGGTACTCCTTCCCTTCCAGGAACAACGTCCCCTTACCGTCCACGATGTAGTTGATATGCGGCCAGGCATGAGTATGGCGCGGGCTATAGCCGTCCTTGACCAAGGTGAAGAGCCGCATGACCCAACCTTCCCAACCCTGTTCGGGGCCGACCAGGCCCTGCTTTATTACTCCGCTTGCTTCTGTTGACTGGATCTTGATCTGCTGTATGTCTCGCTGATGACCTACAAACATATATCCACCTCCTGTTGTGCTTTCATTTCGTTTTAATTTAATGGTTTTCTTATTTCTATTGATATCTTGCCGTCATGATACGGGATTTTTCGATCTCTGTTATCAAATATGGTAAACAATTCATGAAAATATGATATAATTCCATTATCCCAGGTAAATCCCGACATTATCTGATTTAGCGGATTATTATCCAGGTTCGATAATCCTTAATTTTGTTGTGTAGAGGGGACCGATGAATGCCCAGTAGTCTTCCTAATAATCAGACCCTATATAACATTCTGCAGGAAAACGAAAATACCTTCCGATTATTGACAGATACCATTCCAGCCTGTGTTTTTGTTATACAAGACAACCGTTTTAGTTATGTAAACCACTTTTTCACCGATTTAACCGGTTATCGCTTATCCGAATTGGTCGATATGAATTTTCTGGATCTGATCCATCCCCTTTTTCAAACTCAGGTACGCGAGAGTATTACCCGGCTGTTTACCGGTCCGGGACAGATCAGGCACGATCTCAGGATCATTCCCAAAGATGGTTCGGAATGCTGGCTCGATGTCAGCGCCAGCGTGTTTCAATGGGACAATAAACCAGCAGTATTAGGCGCAGCCTATGATATTACCCGCCGAATAAGACTACAGTCTGACCTGATGCAAAGTGAAAAGAGCTTCCGGCAGTTGGCGGATACCGCCCCCAGCCTTATTTTTGTGCTATCCGATGGCAGGTTGGTCTATGTAAACAAAGCTTATACCGATCAAACCGGTTACACTGAGCAAGATTGTCTGCACATGGAACCCTGGGAATTCTTCCATCCGGAACACCATGAAATGGTCCGGGCAATGTCTGCAGCCAGAGTTCAGGGGAACTTCCCCTTTGGCCGTTATCAGACACGTATGGTGCGTAAAAACGGCCAGGAGGCCTGGACAGATTTTTCCATGAGTGAGATCACCTTCAACGGCTGCCCCAGCATATTAGGGGTGGCTATGGATATCACCCAGCAAAAACAAGCCCTGGATGAAGTCGAATACCTGAGCTATCATGACAAGCTGACCGGGCTCTATAACCGGGCCTATCTGGAAGATAAGGCCAATAATGACCGCTCATTGCCGCTCAGTATAATAATTGGTGATTTGAATGGACTTAAAATGGTCAACGATGCCTTTGGCCATCAGGTCGGAGACTTGATGCTGCAGCAGGTAGCCCGGGTCCTTGCCACTAATTGCGGTGACCACGGTATAACGGCTCGTTGGGGCGGAGATGAATTCATCGTCATGCTCCCCGGCAGCAGCGCTGAAAATGCGCGGGGTATTTGTAACCGAATCTACGAGGACTGTATGCAATTGGAGGACTTCCCCGTTCAAATGAGCATTTCCCTGGGGACGGCCACCAGAGTCAACCTGGATAAAAGCATAGAAAAACTGTTCAAAGAAGCGGAAGACCTCATGTACCGCCACAAACTCCTGGAAATCCGCAGCGCGCGCAGCACCTTTATCAACTCCCTGGAAGAGACTCTCCGGGTCCGCAGCCATGAAACTCTGGAACATACCGAGCGTCTGCATGATATTGTGCTGATGGTCGGTCACTCTCTGGGGCTGCCTCCAGATGATATCAGCAGCTTGACTCTGCTGGCGGCCCTGCATGATATCGGCAAGATCGCAGTCCCTAACAGTATCCTGGATAAACCTGACCGGCTAACCGCAGAAGAATGGGAGGTCATCAAGAAGCATCCGGAGATCGGTTACCGTATTGCCCTGTCCGATCCGGAATTAGCACCTATTGCCGAAGGGATACTGCATCATCATGAACGCTGGGATGGAAAAGGCTATCCATTAGGGACCAGGGGTGAGGAGATCCCGCTTATGTCACGTATCCTGGCCCTGGCCGACGCTTACGATGTCATGACCAGCGGCCGCCCCTACCGCCCGGGCATTTCTTCGGAAGCAGCCTGTGAGGAGATCGTCGCCTGTGCAGGAAGCCAGTTCGATCCGCGATTGGCTGGATTATTTGTAGAACTGATCAGAATACATGCCGGTTAGGCCATAAACCCGCATTTACGGCCATTTTTCGGGTAGAACATCCCGGATCACAAAATAACAAGCATATTATATTTGACCCCGACCTTAGGTCGGGGTTTATACTACTTTCAAGGGGTGACAATAAATGGAGAATCTCTTGAAAATCGGCGAATTCGCTAAACTGACCGGGGTAACCGTCAAAACGGTGCTTCATTATCATAAGATAGGTCTGTTGACCGAAGTCCCCCGTACCGCCAGTGGCTACCGCCAATACGGTTTTATCGAGCTCAACCGCATGCGGTCGATAAAACGTCTCAAATCTCTTGGCCTGAGCCTGGAACAGATCAAGGAGGTATTGGGAGATCATGAAGATAACAAATCATACCAGGCTGTTTTAATCGCCCTCCGCGATGAGCTTCAAACCCAGATCGATACCCTGCAATCGCGAGTCGACCGGATCCAAAAGCTGCTGCGCACTGACCAGGCTGATCCCAATCAAGAAACTGAAGAACCCCCTACTCTTACGATGTTTGTCGATATCCTGGGGGAAGATGCTGCCGAGCAATATATCAATTCCTGTCCGGAGATGTTCGAACTGGAACGTAAAGTGTATGGTGTCTTTGATGATCTGGAATGGGGAGTCGAATATGAGGACAGCTTTCGTATGGTAGCTGAATACTTCAGAGACAACCCGGAACAGTACCAACAAGCCCTGGATTATGGAGCCAGGGTGACACAGCTTGGCGACATCGCCCCCGACTCACCGAAAGTTGATGACCTGGCCCGCAGCTACAGCAGCTTCATTAAAAGCCTTCCTTTTTCTAAAAGTCTGCTGAATCAGGAGTCAGTAGCCAGTCCACTGGAATCGATATGGAGCGGGATGGTATCGGAAATCATGACCCCGGCTCAGATGAGGCTGCTGGAACTACTGGGTAAATACCTGACCTCAGATGAAACTGCCCAGCCCGGGGAAGGGACCGATGATGACCGATGAGATGCTGATTAAACCGGGGAAATATGCTAGAGCCAGGTTTTACGCGGCACCCTGCGTACTTTTGTGCATTATCGTCATCGCCATTCTTTTGCAAACGGGCGTGATCCCCAAACAGAACCTGTATTTAGCATTGGCTCTGCCCTCTTTGCTGGAACTATCGCTGATTATTCTCCTGATCATCAACATCTTCAGCATATTTCATAACTACCGATTATTGAAAAAACACGGCCACCCTACGGTAGAGGCCTGGCAAAAGGCGCTGGAAGCGATCTCCTCACCCCGTCTGGCCCGCCTGGTTACCCTGGAACCACAGCTCTATTACGCGCTTTACCTGTCATATCGCAAAAGAAAGATAAAAGACAGCGCTTTCAGCAGCCGTCAGGATTCCTACGTATTTTTGATCAAGGTACTGATCTTACTGTGCCTGCTGGAGGTGATAGCTGTAACAGTAATGCTACCTCAGAGCTGGCTGACCTTTAAACTTGTGCACATGTTCCTGGGGTTGTGGGCAGTCTTGTTCATATGGTCAGACTATCGGGCCATGACCCTGTACGGTCATCGGGTGGGCTTGGAGGGGGTCAGACTGCGCCTGGGTCTAAGATGCTCACAGCAGCTTGGCTGGGATGATATCGCTGCTGTCCGGAAGATAACAACGCCGGCCCCGGCGGGGATGATGGGCCCGGGTGTGATCAAGAGTCAGCCAGGAGTCTTTTATATGGGGCTGGGTGAAAACTGCAACCTGGAGATATCACTGCGTGAGCCCAGGAATGTTCGAACCATGATCCAGGAAGCGCCGGCGATCTCACGGGTGCTGCTTTCACTGGAGGACCCGGAAGCCTTCCTTGAAGCCTTACGAGGTTTTGATCCTGAGTTATGTTGACCAGCGGTCAGCGGCAGCTATTACGGCCAGATCCTGATATTTGACCAGGCAAACGACATAGGCGAACCCGGCAGTCTTCAAGTCTGCCATCCCTGCTTCATAACCTGCCGCCTCCTGTTTAGATATCGTTCCTGACCCTTATTTGCCCTGAAGCTCCTTCAATAGCTTCTGGCGAGCCTCCTCATAGTAAGCGGGGTCCCTTTCCTTCCAGTACGATAGGGTGGCAACAATGGTTTCCAGGTTATCCGGATTGGGCGTCTGATGACCACCCTTTATAGCGGTTATCTCGTTGGCCATTCGGCTAAAACTGTCCAGCAGCATCTTTTCATCACTGGTCAGTCGAGAGCTGTCCATCTGTTTAACCAGGATCTGCACTGCCTCCATCATCTTGCCCAACTGCTTGCCATAACTGGCCACCTCGTTGACGATCTTCTTTTCAAGCGTTGGGTTTTCGGTCTTCATCTGGTTTATGGTTATCGGGGCAAATTGATACAGCCAGGACCAGGGTTGAGTGACATCACCCGAAAAGGGCAGACACATGGTTTCCCATACTGATAGATAATTATCCGCCATATTAAAACCTCCCCAATGTAAATAGATCATAAAAGCTGGCCAGTAAGAAATGTTAATGGGCTGTGGCTTAGTTATATACCGATTTAATGGGATTGTCAAGAGCTGGAAACCCACCAGGTGCGGGCGACTAAATTGGATTGTCGGAACGGCTATACTGCACTTTAATTATTATTTGCGCAATGTTTTACTTTAAGCATTAAAACCCATATTTGAGTCAAAATATAAAAAACGATAAGGTATGTCACATGAAAGCATCGATCACTCAATCCATTCATCAGGCCCAAATACACTTGACCCAGCTGCAATACCAGCAATGGGACAGTCATTTATTCTCAGATAACTGGTGGATTCTGCTGGCAACCTTACTCCTTCCATGGGTCTTATGGTGGTTCCTGGTCAAAAAAGAACGGCTCTTCGAGATACTGACCTTTGCATTATTGGTTATCATAATCGGAACCACCCTGGATGTTTACGGGGTAAACCTGGGATGGTGGAGTTATGGTACCAAACTGTTCTACCTTAATCCAGGGCTGATTGCCGGTGACTGGTCACTGCCTCCTGTGTGCAAATCGCTGATATATCAATACTTCCCCGATTGGCCCCGGTTTACAGCGGCCATCATCATCCTGTCCGCTTTATTGTCCTTTGCACTGGAACCTGTGTTGCACCTTCGCGGGGTATATATCATGTACCATTGGAGTTATCTAGAATCATTCCTGGTCTATTTGGCAGTAGCGTTACTAACCAAGTTCATTGTGGATGTTTTGAAGAAACATATACCCGCCTAATCGGCAGCATATATGGCGTTCATCGGGCAAATAAACAGTGAAACATAAGTAGGGGCGGATTCCATATCCGCCCGCTGATCCAAATGTCGGACAGGGGCGGATATGGAATCCGCCCCTACAATATAAACACCATGTTTCACCTTTGGGAAAATGGCCTTGACAGATCAGGGGCACCTCCGAATGTCGGAGGTGCCCCTGTTGGTTGGTTAAATATAAAGGGAGGATATCAGGATTTTCTAGTATTCGAAAGCGCCCAGCGGGATCTGCAGAGCAGAATCGTCGCCGTCTTTTACAACCTCGGCGATAGCCCAGACATTGGGAACGATGTTGTTAACATAGAACTTGGCGCCATAAACCTTGCCCATGTAGAAATCGTAATCGAAGTGGTCTGCACCAACTTCAGCAGCCCTCTTCTGAGCAATCAGGGCCTGGTCCAGCAAGCACCATGCACCGTAGACGATGGAGCTGGCGGTCAGGATGCGGCGGGAGAACAGCGGCATCAAGGAAATCTTGCCAGCGCCGAAGTATCCGCCGATGGTCATCTGGATCTCAGTCAGTGTCTGAGCAGCCTTAGCCAGTTTCTCGAATTCCTTTTCGAAGCCGGCAGCGGCTTTATTAGCATCAACGAATTCCTGCAGCTGCTTGGCCCATTTGGCATAGACCGATCCCTTCTTCATGGTCCATTTGCGGCCAATCATATCGAGGGACTGGATATAGTTGGTGCCTTCCCAGATGGAATAGATCTTGGAGTCACGGGCCAACTGGGCTACCGGGTACTCTTCGCAGAAACCATAGCCGCCGTAGGACTGGATCATCTCACCAATGATCGGCCAGGACTCGTCACTGGCATAGGCCTTGCACATCGGGGTTACTATCTCGATAAAGTCGTTGGCATCCTGTCTCTTTTCCGGATCGGGATCGTGCATACGAATGTCCATCATATGATAGGCCTTCATGATCATGGCTCTGCAGGCTTCAGTAGTGGATTTGCCCAGCAGCAGGGCCCGGCGGATATCTTCATGATTGATGATGGTCTGGCGGTCGGCCTTGGGGTTGGTCAGCGGGCGGCCTTGTACTCTTTCCTTGGTATATTCACGGGTATTGTAAACGGCATTGGCCATACAGGCATAAGCCATGAGGCCGGTACCCATGCGGGCGCCGTTCATCATCTGGAACATCTGTGCCATGCCTTCGCCCTTGCCTTCGTTCTCGCGGGGGTCTTTGCCCAGCAGCCAACCGCGGCAATTACCTTCTTCACCCATGGTGAGGGCTGCGGTCACTGAACCGAACTGTCCGAGTTTATGTTCAATACCCGCCAGCTGTACATCATTGTCGGATAGGCTGCCATCCTCGTTCACCCAGTACTTGGGTACAACAAACAGGGAAATGCCGCCCGTGCCTGCCTTGGCTCCCTCAACGCGGGCCAGGTACAGGTGGATGACGTTCTCGGTGAAGTCATTATCGCCGCCGGTGATGAATATCTTGCTGCCCTTGATCTTGAAGATGCGGGGATCGTCAGTCGGGTAAGCCTTGGACAGGATATCGCCTACGTCAGAACCGGCGGTCGGTTCAGTCAGGCACATGGTACCGGACCAGGTGCCGTCCATCATCTTGGGCAGGAACATCTCATGAAGCTCATGGTTGCCGAAGCTCTGGATCAATTCGGCAGCACCGGAGGTCAGACCGATATAAGGGAAAAAAGCAGGATTGGCTGCATTCAACATTTCCTGGGTCATAGCCCACAGGACCTGCGGCAGTATCATGGCGCCTTCAGACTCATCGATGTTGGCAGTCCCCCAGCCGTCTTCCTGCAGTTTTTTGAACATAGGGCCAAAGGAGGGGGGAGTGGTCACCTTACCATTGGAGAAGGTGCAGCCTACGGCATTGGCTTCTTCATTGGAAGGTTCGACCATTTCTTTACAGATCTTGCGGAAGGGTTCCAGTACAGATTTGACTTCATCCTTGGAATAATAATCGCAATACTCTTTGTATGCGAAGATCTGGTCGCTGGGAAGCCATTCCTGGATTATGAACTCAAATTCACGGGTATTAGCATATGCAAAATTAGCCGACATTTAAAAATCCCCCTTAATCTATAGAACTGAAATTTAATCTTTACTCAGTTCCTTTTTTATAATTTTTGTGTGAATGATGTCTAATGCAGAACCGCTCTTTTACATTTCACCTCCCTAATTGCTGCGGCCCCGGCCCTTTGTCTTATTATGCTTGCGTATATTTCGTTAATAAAAATTATATCATAACCACATTATCCTGTGGACTATCTCCGTCCAAAAATAACATTATAATAATATTCATAATTCTTCTATCTTAGCGGGGTTTTGAGGATAGATCATGGACGATTCCATCAACTCGCACCCTCGTTTCTGCTGGTGTCATTGCGAGTGTAGCGAAGCAATCTTCCCCTAATAGAGACTGGAATTAAGATTGCCGCGTCGCTAATGCTCCTCGCAATGACAAGTAAGCGAGTTCTTGCAGCAATGATGGTGGATACAGAATTACCCTACCTGTTAACAAGTCCTCAAAATTTCCCTACATAATAGCAAAGCGCCCTCTTGAAGGGCGCTTAATTGTGATAAAGATTGGTAAGCTTCTTAGTATTGTTTGAAAACTGATCCCGGTGCGCCGCAGATGGGGCAGCGGTCGGGAGCTTCATTCTCATGGACATATCCGCAAACCGGGCAGAGATAAAAGGAATCCGCCGGATAATCCTTGCCCTGCTCTACCGCCTGCAAGGCCTTTTCATACAGGCCATAGTGGACTTGTTCGGCTTCATTGGCCAGATGAAAAGCATTCACTGCTGTCTGGTTGCCTTCTTTTTCGGCTTCTGCGATAAATGCCGGGTACATTTCGGTAAACTCGTGATGTTCCCCCGCAACCGCCTTTTTCAGATTCTCGGCCGTAGAATCCACACCGTTCATGACCTGCAGGTGTTTCAGGGCATGAATGGTCTCGGCCTCGGCCACTGCCTGAAATAAACGGCTGACCTTTTCAAAGCCCTCCTTATTAGCCTTTTGGGAAAATGCCAGGTATTTGCGGTTGGCCTGAGACTCTCCGGCAAATGCTTCTTTTATGTTATCCTGTGTCGACATATCAAAATACCTCCTTTAATAATTCAATCATGTGTGTCTACCGATTTTTTATCCCCCACCTCCTCTTTATTGATCACTTATCCCGACAGAACTTATATCAGGTCTGCTACAACATAACTGGCTAAATCATCTTCCAGACGTGCCTGGATATCGCCCAGGGCCTGATGTACTTTACAATCCGGGGCAGCATTGCGGCTGCAAAGTTCGATATCGATCAGGCAGCGATTCAAGCGGATAGGCCCTTCGATCGCTTCCAGGATGTCCAGCAGAGATATTTCCCGCGGATGCCGGGCCAGGGCGTAACCTCCTCCCACTCCGCGCTGGGACCTGATTATCCCCGCCTTGATCAGACTGGGCATGATCTTTAGCAGGAACCGCATCGGAATAACTACTTCGCGGGCGATAGTCTGCGCTTCTATAGATTTCTCCCGGGGTTGTGCGGCCAGGAATATAACAGCTCGAAAGCCGTAATCTGTTGCCTGATTGATTATCATGATGCGCTACCTCATATTGTTCACTCTTTTAGTATACTTTAAATCATAAACAATATTGTTGTCAACTATTGGTTTAAATATTTTATAAAAAGTAAGGCACGAGGACGATTCCGTCCCCGTGCCTGGTTTTGCATCGATTATGCCGCTTATTATTCTCCGGTAAAATTCGGTTCTCTTCTTTCGAGAAAGGCATGCAGTCCTTCCTCGGAGTCTTTACTGCTCATCAAGGGCTGGATCTCGTCGAACAGAGTGCTCAAGGCGGCTTGGGGTCCCTGTACCCGGGCCTTCCGGGCAGATGCCAGGACTGCCTGCACCCCCATGGGCGCTGCCTTGGCTATCTTTTCAGCGATCTGCATGGCCCGGTCAAATTGCTGTCCGGGCTCCACTAATTCCTGCACCATCCCCAGCCTATAGGCCTCGGCGGCCGGCATTTCGTCACCGGTCATGAGATAACGCATAGCGTTGCCCCAGCCGATTTCCTGATACATGCGAACGGTAGCTCCACCTACCGGGAAAATGCCCCGTTTCACCTCCAACTGAGCCAGCCGCAGGTTATTAGCGGCAATCCTGATATCGGCCGCCATCATCAGTTCCCAACCGATGGTGTAACAAATACCCTGGACAGCCATGACGATCGGTTTCTTACAGCGCCTTTCTTCATCGAGGCCGAAGGGATCAATCATGTTACCCTTCATCTCCACCCATTTGCCGGAAGCAAAAACCGGCCCCCACTGCGGCAGGTCCAGCCCTGCGGTAAAATGGTCGCCTTCCGCATAGAGCATCCCGCAGCGCAGATCCTTATTGTGGCTCAGCTCCCCGTAAGCTTCGGCCAGTGCATAATACATGTCCAGATCAAAAGCATTGCGTTTTTCCGCGCGGTTGAATCCCATAAGCAGAACATTACCTCTGGTCTCCACCTTCATCTTTTCCGAAGCCATTGCCATACCCCCTAATCGTTTTTTGTTGTTGTTATCTAATCATATTCCGTTCGAGAATTACTAGTTGATTTATTATACCATCTTAAACTATTTATATTAACCAGTCGGGCATAACTTCTTTCAAAATGTTGCCGCCTATATCGGGCACTTGGTCTATAATGAAACAAAACGCAATATAGCGGATAGGGTGAACCGCATGGATAAGCCGCTGCTGATGCGCTTGGAGGATGTCAGCAAACAATATCATATGGGTGAGGTTGTGGTGAATGCTCTGCAGCCCAGCAAATTGGATATTTACTCCGGCGAACTGCTGGTCATATTAGGTCCCAGCGGTTCAGGCAAAAGTACCTTGTTAAACCTGATGGGAGGCATGGACCGCAGTACCGGCGGCAAGATATTTTTTGGCGATCAGGATATAAGTGCAGTCAACGAAGGGGAACTTACCAGCTTCCGGCGGGAGCGGGTCGGCTTCGTGTTCCAGTTCTACAACCTTATCCCGGACCTGACCGCCGCTGAGAACGTGGCCCTGGCCGCGAGCCTGATAAAAGACCCGATGCCGGTCGGGACTGTTTTGGAGGAAGTAGGCTTATCTGAAAGAGCCGATCATTTCCCGGCCCAGTTGTCCGGCGGGGAGCAGCAGCGGGTATCTATCGCCAGAGCCATCGTTAAAAAACCTCCGCTCTTGCTCTGCGATGAACCCACCGGGGCTCTGGACTATCAAACCGGTATCAGCATTCTTGCATTACTCCGGCGGATAACTGATTCCATCGGCAGTACCGTCATCATCGTAACCCATAATACTGCAATCGCTGCTATGGCTGATCGGGTGGTCAGGATGCGCAGCGGAGTCATTGTGGAAATCACCTCTAATGATACTCCTCTGGATCCGGAAAGGATTGAGTGGTAATGCCAGTACTCAACCGACGCCTATGGAGAATGGTCGCTTCCGGCAAAGGCCAGTTCGCCGCACTGGTTTCTGTCGTCATGCTGGGAGTCATGATCTACATATCCATGACCACTGCTTATTTCAACCTGTACCGATCCCAGCAATCGTTTTATCAGCAATGTCGTTTTGCTGATTACTTTTTCTCGGTGGTCAAAGCCCCCCGGGATATAACCTCCAGGATCGAAACATTACCCGGAATAGTAGCCGCAAGCAGCCGGATCCAAAAAGATGTCAGCTTCCTGCGTCCCGGCGGAGGGCGCGGTACTCTACGACTAACCAGTTATGAGCTCCCTATGGCTGAGCAGCTTAATCAGCTGGTGCTGCTCAGCGGTCGGATGTTTACGGGGGAAACCGGCGGCATGCCGGAGGTCCTGGTCGACCCGCAATTTGCCAAGGGTCTGGGGCTGAAACCTGGAGCGATACTGGATATCGTAGCCGGTGGCAAGATCGTTCACCTGCAGATGATCGGCACTGCCACCAGCCCCGAGTTCGTTTACCCCATGAAAGATGCTTCCTCCATCATCCCCCTGCCCGGGGAATTCGGTATCGCCATGCTTCCATATAAACAGGCTGAACAGATCCTGAACCTCCAGGGCCAGGTTAATCAAATCTCCCTGCGTTTGGCTCCAGGAACTAATGAAAACGAAATCAAGAAAGAGGTCGATAATATATTGGCCCCTTATGGCAATCTATACGCCTATCCCCGCGATCAGCAGCTCAGTCACGTGGTGGTCAAGACCGAGCTCCTGCAGCTCAAGGTAATGTCACGTTTTCTGCCCTTTCTTTTCTTTGCCATAGCAGCCGGCATGCAGTTCCTGCTGCTGGGCAGGATGATCCGTCTTCAGCGTTCTTCTATAGGCATCATGAAGGCCCTGGGATATGACAACAAAAGTATTACTGCCCATTACGTCAGTTATGCCGTTCTGGTCTCGGTCGCCGGGGCGCTGCTGGGCAGCATAACCGGGATCGGGATGGCTGTACTGCTTTCCGATACCTATGCCCAATATTTTTCGCTGCCTGCCACCATCGGCGGCATAAATTACCGCGCTATAATATACAGTTTTATTATTACCCTGGGAGTAGGAGCAAGCTCAGGATTACTGGCCTGCCGGGGCGTCATTAGGATACAACCGGCGGAATCGATGCGTGCTTCCGCGCCGGTGCGCGGCACTCATATCATGCTGGAAAGGCTGTCCTGGCTGTGGGAACGTCTAAACAGTTCCTGGAAGATGGGACTGCGCAGCATTTCCCGCAACAAGGCTCGTTTCATGGTCATGACTTTCGGCGTCGCCGCCAGCGTCATCTTACTCATGCTGGGCTTCTTTATGCAGGACGCCATCGATTATATGATGCAGCAGCACTTTGAAAAGGAAGGCCTTTACGATTACCTGATCCACTTCTCCTCCCCGATCCGGGAGAGTGATCTGGCCTACTGGCTGCAGTGGGACGAGGTAGCGGACCTGGAACCGGTGCTGGAGATCCCGACGAGTATCACTAACACTGATTCCAATGGTCTGCAGAGCGAAGACGATGTGCTGCAAGGTCTTAAACAGGACACGTGGATGCAAGGGGTCTTCTCCCCTTCCGGGCAGCAGCTCTCCATTCCGGACGATGGCGTTTTGATCAGCGCCAGGAGCGCTAAAAAACTGAAGCTTAGCGTTGGTGAACATATCAAGGTCAAAAGCAAAATGGATCTGGGGCCCGGTCATACCATGACCCTTAAAGTAGTGGGAGTTTCCCAGCAGTTGATGGGCGGCGGCTCCTATGTTTCCCTGCAGACTGCCAATCGCTTGCTGGGTGAGAGCGGGCTGCTGACAGGAGTGATGGTCAAGATCCATCCCGGTCAATCAGCCACTTTCGAAGCGCGGCTCAAGGATCTGACCGGCATCAGTTCCATGGTCAGCCGGGGTAAAGAGGAGTCCAACTTCCGGGAGCTGCTGAAATCGGCAATATTTACTATAGTCTTGATGGTTTTGTTTGCCGGCGTGCTGGCCCTGGCCATCGCTTACAACGCTTCATTGATGAATTTCAATGAAAGAAAGAATGAACTTGGGCTTTTAAGAGTTTTGGGCTATATCAATGCGGAAATAAGAGGTGTATTATTGAAGGAAATCGGACTGCAATCCCTGGTCGGTATCATAATAGGTTTGCCCCTGGGACGTTGGCTGGCTGGCTATTATATTGCTACCGCTGCCACCACTGATATGTATGCCATGCCGGCAGTGATCTATCCGCGTACTTATGTTATGGCCACTGTAGCTGCCATAGCATTTCTCATGGCTGGCTTCTGGCTGATCACCCCGCGTCTGGCCAGGCTTGATCTGGTTGAGACACTGAAGAATTGGGATTGATCACAGCATAGCCTGGCCAAGTTGACCGGGAAAACTAACGGACTTTGATTTGGGGAGAGATGGGGATGAATCGAAAGAGACTCATATGGGCAGGAGTCATACTGGTTGTAATAGTCCTGGCGGTTTATGCTTATTCCGGGGCTCAGATGGTCAACACAGTAAAGGTCGAAAAGGGCAGCATATCTGTGCGGATAAATGAAACCGGTTATGTCCAGGCCAGGAGCGACTTCGAGCTCCAGGCGGTGCAGGCCGGTTATATAAAGAGTCTGGATGTATCGATCGGTGACGAGGTCCAAGCTGGTCAGATCCTATTGAAACTTGCCAATCCCGATCTCGAGATCTCACGCACCACCGCCGCCACACAGCTGGCCCAGGCTCAGGCTCAGTTGACCGCCGCCCGGCAATCCCTGGCAAACTTTCGCATCGATCTTGAAACCAGCACCAAAGAACTGAAGAGGACCCGGCAATTATATGAAGCAGGGGCAGCGACCGAAGCCGAAATGGAACAGGCCGAGTCCGCAGTGCAATCTTTGCAGGAAACTATAGATCACCAGCAAGAATATATTGCCGACCTAACGGAGCAAGCCTCTCTCAGTCAACAGGCGGTAGCTCAGATAGACCGGAAGTCCGAACAATTGAACATTATAAGCCCGGTAGCCGGAACTGTGCTGGACCTCCCCCTGAAACAGGGAGCCTATGTCAACTACGGCACCCCGGTAGCCCAGATCGGTACTCCGGAAAGGCTGGAGGTACAGGCAGATATCCTGGGTGATCAGATGGCTGATATCAAAGTCGGTCAGAAAGTATTCATAAGTTCAGCTGTATTGGGTGACAAGGTCTTGACCGGAAAGGTTCAGACTATACGCCCCCGCGCCTTTACCAAGGTATCAGCACTGGGAGTGGAACAGAGAAGAGTACCGGTAATAATCAACCTGGACAGCATCAGCAAGCTGAAACCGGGTTACGAAGTTCAAATCTCCATTGAGACAGCGTCGAGATCAGGAATACTAACGGTTCCGCGGGAAGCCGTGCAAGGGACGGCCGGAAATGAGAAGGTAATGCTTCTGGTAAATAACCGGATCAAGCATCAGGATATCAAGACCGGTCTGCGCAATGGGGATGACATCGAGATCAAATCCGGACTCAAGCCCGGTGATGTAATCATTCAGGATGCCAGCGAGGATATTGCAGATGATACGCGGGTAAAAACAAACTGATACTAAGACATAGGCGGTAATATCCTTCATGAAACAAAACCCGAAAGCTAGTCTAGCAGGCTTTCGGGTTTACTGTTTTATATAACTGTAGCTGCCAGTCTATTTCGACTGCAGGATAGTGCCATAGTCACCTGCAGTAACGAAGGTCTCCTTGCCATGAGCTACTCCGTAAAGACCATTTTGGGTCCCTGAATACTCGGGTATCCAGTGGAACCCATCATAAGAATTCAAAATAGTTCCTTCCAGCCCTACTGCCAGGAAATCAGGTTTTACATATATCACGGCCTGAAGATAGAGCGGCAGTGATAATGATGCATCGGTCCAGGTCTGGCCGTCGAATGAGTTTAACACCGCACCCGAGGCCCCAACTGCCACAAAAAGGCCCTGACCGGATCCGTACGTAACACCATTAAGAAAGGTGATCTGTTCCGGGCTGACGGCTTCAGTCCATACTCTGGCGTCCGGAGAAGTAAGAATAGTGGTGAAGTCCCCTGCTGCCACGAAAAGCCCGTTTCCATAGGTTACAGCAAACAAGTCATTGTAGGAGTGAGTATCCGCCTGGCTCCAATCTGTACCGTCAGCCGAAGTTAGAACCAGACCCCTTTGACCTACCACAACAAAATGACCCTGTCCATAGGTGACCCCAAATAGGCGGTTGGTAAACGGTATTTCCTGTTCTACCCAGCTCGAACCATCTTTGGAGGTCAGGATGGTTCCCTGATCACCCACGGCTACAAACATACCGGCACCGTAGTGTACCCCATACAAGAGCCGGTCTGTCCCTGCCGGGCTTCCTTTCCATCTGACACCGTCGATCGAATTTAATATTGTACCCTGGTCACCCACGGCTACAAAGATATTCCCCCCGTAAGCCACTCCGCGCAAGTCGTGGTAGTCCCCGGAAGTCTGCAGAGTCCACACTCCGGCATCACTTGAGGTCAAAATGATCCCTCCGCGGCCTACTGCTACAAATAAGCCATTGCCGAAGCCTAACCCCAGAGCATACTGCAGATCGCTCCAGGGTCCGCCTTCCCAGTTGATGCCGTCCGCTGATCTCATCACTACCCCTGGTTTGTTGGTTCCATGCCCTACTGCTACAAAGATCCCCTGTCCATAAGTGACCGCCTCCAGAACTGCCCCGGTGGCATCTTCACGGTTGGTCCAGGTGGTGCCGTCCGGCGAGGTGACAATGGTGCCATTATAACCAACTGCAACAAACAACCCGGCACCAAAGGTGATTGAGTTGAGCTGGCTGGAAGTCGGCTGACCCTGTCGGGTCCAATTCCTGGCGTCAGTGGAGGTAAAAATAATGTTACTGTCGGCAATAACGACATAAATCCCATTGCTGTAACTCAGAGCGCTCAGCCAGTACTGACCAATGGAAGTACCGGCCCAGTTGATGCCGTCAGACGAGGTCAAGATCGTACCACCCTGCCCTACCGCCACGAATTGGGAGTCATCGTATATCACCGAGTTGATCCAGGCAGCAGTCCCCGAGTCTCTGCCTTCCCACTCGGTACCATTGTTTGAAGTAATAATGGTGCCTTCCGAGCCAACGGCTACAAATACTCCGTTTCCATAAGCCACCCCGGTCAAATAACTGATGGTCCGGGTGGCCGGTAATTGCCACCGGGATCCGTCATTGGAGATCATGACCGTCCCAAACTGCCCCACAGCGACATAAACACCATTATTATAAGTTACCGCCCGCAAGGTATTGCCCTGGGGCAAAGGATTTCGCCAGCGCCATTGATTCTCGGTCTTCACTCTATCACCGCTTTCAAACAGATTTGGGTGTCTTTTTCACGTCTTCATATATAGATATTCACCCGCTCGGGGTCTATGTCTGTTAGAGAGAACCAATGAAAAACAATGAAGCCAAGGCAAATGCCTTGGCTTCAAAATTAGTTCTCTTTATCGATTATTTCAGGGGCTTGCCATCTTTCCACTCACCTGCAAAAGCCGGATTACCGTCTTCGTAGTAGGAAGTACCCAGGCCTTCCCGTTTACCTTGTTTCCATTCTCCCTCATACCAGAGGTTGGTATTGGCGTAAAAAAGCTTGCCCTGACCATGGGGCTGGGCATCCTTCCATTCCCCTTCGTAGATCCTGCCATCCTTGTAATAGGCTGTGCCGGAGCCATTCGGCTTCCCATCCTTCATATCACCGTCGTAAGCCACACTGAAACCTGCCTGTTGGAGAAGTTCATGGTACAATTTGCCTTTGTATTGCTTCATATCTCCCATATCGATCCCTCCTCTTTTTGTGGCATTCTTGAGTTGGACTTCTTGGTTTGTATAATTATTATACTATATTGGCTATTTGGCCGGTAGTGCCAAGAGCTTGGACCGACAAGTAAAATATCTAATTATTTACTCTTGACCTAGACGCTGCGTAACAGTTTATGCTGATAAATGAAAGGAGATGCCCGGATGTACTACCGTATCAATGAACTGGCCCGATTGGCCGGGGTCTCAGTGCGTACTCTCCGTTATTATGATGAGGTCGGGCTGCTGATCCCGAAACGCTCTGAGGCCGGATACCGCCTTTATGAGGAAGCAGAATTGAAGAAGCTGCAGCAAATCCTCTTTTGGCGTGAACTGGATTTTCCTCTTGAAAAAATCAAAGGTTTAGTCAGTGAGCCGGGGCTTGACCGCAGACAAGCCCTGCAGACCCAGATCACACTACTAAAGGAAAAAGCCGAGCATTTTCAAAGGTTGACTCGTTTGGCCCAGGATACCCTGGATAGTGAGAAGGGAGTAAAAAAGATGAATAATGAGGATCTTTTCACCGCTTTCAATTACGAGCAGATGATGGAAGATCAAAAACAATACGAGGAAGAGGTCCGGGAGCGTTGGGGAAATACTGACGCTTACCGGATCTCCCGGGAGCGTGCTGCACGTTACAGCAAGGAAGACTGGGAGCGGATAAATAATGTCCAGATGGAGAATCTCAGGGATCTTGCCCGGCTATACCGATCAGGAGTCGCTCACGACCACCCTGATGTGCTCGAGGTAGTTGCAAGGAATCTCAAGTTCATCAACGATAATTTCTACCCCTGCAGTCTTGAAGTTTTAAGCGGTCTGGGCCAAATGTACGTCAGCGACGAACGTTTTACCGCCTTCTATGATCGTGTCGCCACCGGTCTGGCAGCCTTTTATAACGAGGCCATACAACATTACTGTATCTTGAACGCATAGTATTGCCTGTCGGCATTAAATAGCCCGTATCAACTCACCGAGTAGATACGGGCTTTATGTTAAGGCCCAGCTGTGGCCTTTGCTACTATCCTTAGATAGCGGCGATCTTTTTCAGGTCTTCGATGATACCTTTAATGATCTTGACGCGTTCCTGCTGGATCTTATCGATACTGGCCAAACTGGCTTTTAACTCATCACTATTCTGGGCTTTTTTGGCTGCTTTCAATATATCCTTTTCATTGTGGATCTCGCCGACGCTCTTAGCCAGTTCGGTCCGGCTGTTCTTCAGGGTCTCCTTGGCCTCTTTCAACTGCGCTACCTGTGCTTCGGTAAGTTTATCCGGACTCTTTTTCAGTTCTTTGATGCGTGCAACCGCTGCTTGCTGGGCGATGCGGGCTTCGGCTTTCAACTGCAGGATCTCAGCCCGGTTGGTCTTGATCTGGTTGGCCAAAACCTGCAGTTCGGCCTTGATTTCCTGGCGCTGCTGCTTCTGGGCCTGGATCTCTTCGCGCTTCTGCTGCAAGGCGGCCTTCTTATCACTTAAAGAACTCTCGCTGCCGGTAGTCCCATATGCCATGCTTCCCAAGCCGAACATAAATATCATCATTACAATCAGTGCAAAAATTTTCTTCATAATAAGCCCTCCTTCTTTTTTAGGATGTATTTTTCCCTGCCATATTTGACTAGGGCTAAAGGATAATAGCGTGTCTTTCTTACTTATTCCAGGTCGCTATCAGATATGTCCTCCAGGTTATTTATATCCTCAATCATTTGGTCCAGCTCCTGGTCGATCTGATTGAGGAGCACGGCCTTATCCTTACTTGCCACGTCGCTCCCGGATTTCACGATGACCTCTGCCCCCTTGGATCCCCCAGCCGGCGTGCCCGTCGGATCCTTCTGCCCTTCAGCCGCCCGCCCGGGAGAAGCGCCTGATGAGGCAGACTCACTCCCACCGCTCTGAGTGGACGATGGCTGTCCGGTAGCATTAATACTGTTCTTCTCGATCTGACCTTTATTGCATCCAGCCATAAGAACCAGGATCATAATCATAACCAACAGAACATAACCCTTTTTCAACCTGTAACCTCCTTTCCTATTCGGTAACTACAGAATAGGATGATATTATTAATGGGCTCACAATAATTTGTAAACAGATTGTAAACTATGCAGGCAGCCAGAAAGTGAATACAGCTCCTTGTCCGGGCTTGCTTTCCGCGCTGATGCTCCCCCCGTGCAGCTCCACCAGGTCCTTGACGATGCTCAGGCCCAGTCCGCTGCCTTCCTCTCCGGGTCTATGCTTTTGTCCCCGGTAGAACCTTTCGAAGATAAAGGGAAGATCTTCAACGGCAATACCGGGTCCCGAGTCCTGCACCCTGAAACAAACACCATCTTCATGAAGCTGTGCGCTGATCACGATCTCTCCGCTTTCCCCTGAGTAACGCAGTGCATTGGCTATGAGATTGTAGAGGATCTGCTGCAAGCGGTCGGGATCTGCCTTTACCTGCAGTTCGGGCAGACAATCAACCTTGATCACCAGCCCGGTCTTTCCGCTCAAATCGAATTGTCCGGCGAGATCCTCCAGCATTTTTCGCACTGGAAGCAGGTTTTTGTGCAGCACATAACCGCCGCTCTGTATCTTGGCCAGTTCCAGGATATCTCCGGTCAGGGTCATCAGCCGGCGGGTCTCAGCCTGAAGCAGACCAAGATAGCGGGGATACTGTTCCACCGGTATCAGTCCGTCTATCATTCCCTGAATGAAGCCGTTGATCGATGTCAGCGGTGTCCTGAGATCATGAGATACGTTGGCTATGAACTCACGTCTGATGCGCTCCGTGGTTTCTATTTGCCTGCGCATATAATTCAGGCTGTTGGCCAAAAACTCTACCTCGTCTCCGGTCTTGATGGATAATTCGGGGAGGTTTTCGCCGGCAGCCAGGCTGAGTACCGCCTGTTCCATTTCCCGGATCGGCCTTGATATGCGTGAAGCTGCCAGGTAGATGATAAAAAAGCTAATGATGAGAAAAAGAAGGGCAGTGCCGCCAATGATAGCATTTATTCTGGCCAGATAGGACCTGGTCTCGCTCAGGGGTGAAAAGATGAGTATAGCCCCGATAGTCTTGCCCTCTACCCTGAGCGGGGTGCCCAGGAAGGCTACATCAGTAGCCATCATCCGAGAAAACTGTTTCTTGCGGAATATGCTTTTGCCATCCAGTATACTGCTCAGGTCACCGGGCAGGCAATCCTGCTCCAGTTGGCTGCCGGACCCGGCAGTATTGTGGAGGTCTGTCTTATCAAGCTTTATGGCATAGATGGTCGAATCGGTGATGTAACCTAGATTATCGAGCGCGATCTGCATTTCCTTGGCATTGTACTCACCCTGGTAATAGCGGTTAACAATCACTGAGGCCCGGTCAGCCGCAGCATCGAACACCCGATTCTTCTCCGTATATATATAACTATTGAAGCCATAGGAGAGCAGACCGGCCAGGCTGCCGGTGAGGAGCAAGGTCAACAGCAAATAAGCAGATAAAAGGCGGCTGAATATGCTCCGGCCCATCAGATGACCTCCAATTTGTAGCCTACGCCCCAGACCGTTTTGATCTTGCAGGCATCACAATCAGCCTCGACCTTTTCCCGCAGCCGGTTGATATGTACGTCAACGGTCCGGGTATCTCCTTCATAGCTGTAATCCCAGACCTTTTCCAGGAGCTTCTCACGGGAGAAGACGATGTTGCGGTTTACCATGAGAAAATATAATAGCTGTGTCTCTTTCGGTTTGAGATCCACCGATCTCCCGTTTATGGACACCTGATAGCTCTGGATATCTACAGTAAGGTTGCCCAGACTGATCACCCCGTCTGCCGGGGATGGGGCTGAGCTGCCCGCCTTTAACCGAGTCTTGATCCGGGCAACCAGCTCACGGGGTTCAAAAGGCTTGACCAGGTAATCGTCCGCTCCCAGTTCGAAACCCTGGACCTTGTCCTCCACCATATCCCGGGCAGTAAGAAATATGATCGGTACCGGGCTGCTGCGCCTGATCATGCGGCATACCTCCCAACCGTTGATGACCGGAAGCATAACATCCAATAGAATAAGATCGGGATTCAGGTCTTTGGCCAGGTCCAGTGCGCTGCTGCCGTCATAGGCAAAGACTAGCCGATAGCCTTCATTACCCAGATAGAGTTCGATCAATTCACATATATTGTGGTCATCATCCACCACCAGGATCCTTTCCCCCGCCATATGTAATCACTCCTTATTTTTAATTATAACCTATGACCGAAACCCCAGTGCCCCGGATCGTCTCCGCTTGACATTCTGAGTATTGATTGTTACCATGAACTCAGTTTTCAGAATATTTAGAATATGGAGGCTGCTATGGCGCGCTATGTTATCACGGACAGCACCGCTTACCTGCCGGCTGATATTTTGGAACGTTATAACATTATCACCGTCCCCTTGAATGTTCATCTCGATGACAATATCTACAAAGAAGGCGTAGATATCACCAACGACAAATTCTATCATCTGCTGCGTTCCAGCAATTCGTTTCCAACTACCTCACAACCCTCGGCCGGAGAATTTTTGGATGTATTTTCTCAACTAAAACCCGAGGATGAAGCCATAGTGATACTAATATCCTCGGACTTGTCCGGGACCCTGCAGTCTGCCGAGGTGGCACACCGCATGTTGTCCTTTGATCTTCAGGACAGGATAACAGTTGTGGATTCGCGATTTACTGCTATGGGCTTGGGCTTTCAGGTGATCAAGGCCGCAGAGATGTTGGAATTAGGCTACAGCTGTCCGGGTGTCTTACAGGCAATTACTGAGATGCAAGCCAGACAGGATATCTTCTTCATTGTAAATGATCTGCAATACCTGGTCCGCGGCGGGCGCCTCAGCAAGACCAGCGGATTGTTGGGTAACCTTTTACAGGTCAAACCTATACTCTATGTTCATGAAGGCCGTATCGAATTGTTTGACAAGGTCCGCACCACTGAAAAGGCTCTTGGGATCATGATGGTCGAGATAGAAAGAAAGCGTCCGTTGCTGGAGCGCCTGGGAGTTATCCATGTACAGGCACCGATCGAAGCAGTCAAATTAAAACATCGCCTTGAGGAGGAGTTCGGTCTGCCTGCCACCATCAGCGAAGCCGGCCCGGTAGTAGGATCCCATGCCGGACCAGGAGCACTGGGAATAGCTTATTGTTGATCAGATCTTACTGCCCTTGAAGACTCGTATTTCCCTATCATACTTAACATTAAACATAGCCTGACATCTAGCGCAGGTCAGATTCTCGAAATCAAGGACTTCTGGCAGATTTGGAGTAAGGTTGACTTCGGCCACCTGACCTTCCGGGGTAATGGCGAAGGTCCTTGGTTTGTGGTAGACCCGTTGGATCAGCAGCGGTACTTTACATTTTGGACACTCGGGGACCTCGTACTTGGACATACTATTCTCCTCCGCATAATCTCGATGACATATCATCATACTAACATATAATGGTTATTCCACCAATTAATCCTCTGAAGAGTGTCTGCTGTTCCAGCCATCTTTCAATATCCGCTGTGATTGATTTTTGAAAGCAACAGTGCTATTATTCGATACAATATTTACGGCCATTTCGTTTGGCCGAATTTGTCGAGGTGCAAGTCAAGTGATCGAAATAAACGGAGTATCCAAGAGCTATAACCGGGGCGCGGTCAAGGCAGTGGACAATGTCAGCCTTACGGTAAATAACGGTGAGATCTTTGGTTTTCTGGGGCCCAATGGAGCGGGCAAAACTACCCTTATCAAGATGATCACCGGAATACTCAACGCCGATGCCGGCAGCATCCGGGTCAACGGCTGCGACATTCGCCAGGATCCGCTTTCGGCCAAGCTGCAATTCGGTTTTGTGCCGGACGACCCCAACATCTTCGCCCGCCTGACCGGTATAGAGTATCTGAACTTCATGGCCGATGTCTACCGGGTCCCCGGAGAGAAGCGCAGGTCTCGCACCAGTCAGCTCCTATCGCGTTTCGATATGCTCAATGCCGCTGGAGACCGGATCCAGAGCTACTCCCATGGTATGAAACAAAAGATCGTCGTTATCGGTGCTCTCCTGCACGATCCCCCGGTCTGGATCCTCGACGAACCGATGACCGGCCTTGACCCGCGCTCATCTTTCGACCTCAAGGAGATGATGCGCGAACATGCTGACGCCGGAAAGACTGTGTTCTTCTCCACCCATGTACTGGATGTCGCAGAAAAAATCTGTGACCGTCTGGCGATAATCAACAAGGGAAAGGTGATCTTCTGCGGAAGCATGCAGGAAATAAAGGCCCATGCCAGGGAGAACGAGTCATTGGAAAATCTGTTTCTGGAGCTGACCGAAGATGCGTAGTTTCTGGGCCCTGTTGAAGATACTGCTTATCAATTATTTTGGGTTATCACTCCGGCAAGTGAAAGACCCGGCTAATCGCAGGGAATATTTTAAGAAATTCGGGCTGGGCGTTATTATCGTTGTGGCCCTGGCACCAACTATTTTTCTTTATATCCGTATGTTGATCCAGGGTTATGATGTACTTGCCCCTCTGGGGCAAGAAGGGGCGATCCTGACTCTGGGCCTGGTGCTGGTCAGCGCCCTGGTTTTCTTTTTCGGAGTCTTTTATGTAGTAAGCTTTTTCTACTTTGCAACAGATGCCGAAAGCCTGCTGGCCCTTCCGTTGCGAGCCTGGCAGGTGCTGGGGGCGCGCTTTTGCCTCCTGTTATGCTACGAATATCTCACCGCACTGCCTTTTTTGCTCCCTCCGCTTATAGTCTACGGAGTAAAAGCGGGGGCCGGGTTGTCGTATTGGATCATAGCCTGCCTGGGCTTTTTTATGGTACCGGTGCTGCCCCTCAGTCTGGCGGCCATCCCCACCATTGTCGTTATGCGTTTCGCCAATCTGAGCCGGCGCAAGGACCTGTTCAAGATCATCGGCAGTATGCTGGTCATTGCCCTGGTCATCGCCTACCAGTTTCTCTTTCAAAATACTGCTCCGAACAGCATGGACCCGGAATTCCTGCAGCGCCTTTTCACAGAGCGCACCGGGCTTATGAATTACCTCAGCCGGGTCTTCCCTTCCACCCGGTACCTGGGACTCGCTTTGATCAATGCCGGCAACTCCGCCGGGTTACTGAATCTGCTGCTATTTGCAGCTATCTCTTTAGCGGCCCTGATCCTGGCCTGGTTTACCGGCGAAAAGCTTTACTACCGGGGACTCATCGGCTCCAGCGAAACCAGTGCCCGGCGTAAGGCTTTGAATCATGAAGACTACCGAAGACTGGAAAGATCCTCACCGGCAGTGTTGACCTACTTTATCAAAGAAGTCCGCATATTACTGCGAACTCCGACCTACTTTATGAACAGTGTCATGACCAATCTATTAGCCCCTGTCCTGGTCCTGCTTCCGTTCTACTTCCAGTCCCGCCGGGGAATCACCATGCCCTGGAGCGGCCTGATGAACAACCTTAACGGGCAAAGAATTTTGCTGGTCGCGGTGGTATCTATCATCCTGTTTATGGTAGGGTCGAATGCGATGACCGCTACCGCCATTTCCCGGGAAGGTAAGGAATTCTATATATCCCGCTTCATACCCCTGTCATATCAACAGCAGATTAACGCCAAAATGCTGTCTGCCTATATTTTCGGCATCATCGGTGCGTTTTTGATGATAGCGGCATCGAGGATCCTTATCCCGGAAAGTCCTCTGTTTATGTCTCTGATGCTGGGAGTCAGCCTGGTAGCCATCATACCGGTAATAGAAGCCGGAATGCTCCTGGATATCCTGAGGCCGAAACTGGAATGGGAGAACGAGCAGCAGGCCTTTAAGCAGAACCTGAATGTGATGTTTTCCATGCTTTTTGCCCTGCTGATTGCAGGGGCTGCCGCCTACTTCGTTATCAACTATTTCCACTCCCCGCTCTCGGCAGCCCTGTTTATGGTGGTCTGCTTTACGCTATTGGCCGTTCTTCTTTATTACCTGCTGATGACCTGGGGCATAAGACGTTATCATGAGCTTCAGGGCTGATCGCTACTTGTTCCCCCACTGCTCCCGGATCTTGTCCCAGAACATCTGATCCTCATAGCCCAGACGCCAGATGGATATCCCGGCCAGTTTGTACCTTTTGACCAGGTCGATCTTGGTCTGCAGGGTGTATTCGTTTTCAAACCAGACCACCCGCAGATTCCCGTAATTGTCCCAATATTCATAATAGGGTTCCTGGTAGGCGTCGCTCCATTTTACCATGTAACCCTTCATGGCGACCTCTTTCATGATCTCATTAGTAGGTTTGGAAAAACCGCCGGCTTCGCCCTTGGGCCAATCATAGCCATAGGTGGCGACACCCAGAGATATCTTATCGGGAGTGAAACCCTGCTGGATAGCATTTACGATATTGTTTTCCACCCAGGAAAATGGAGCCACCGGGCCGGGAGGACCATGGGCCTCATCATAGTCATAGGTCATGATGGTCACTTTATCCAGGTAACGGGTGAGGGCACCGTAGTCGAAAACTCCTCCAACTTCCGGTGATGAACCCACATGGGGCAGCACTGCCATATAGGTTACCTTGCCCAGGCTTTTCATCTGCCCGTAGAGCTTCTGCATAAACCGGGTCAGCTGATCCCGGTCGACCGTATAATCCTTTATCTGCGAAGCCGGAAAGAACTCGAAATCGATATCAATTCCGTCAAAGTTATTGGTCTCTACCTCCTTGACCAGGTTGGTTATCGCCCGGTTCTGGGCCGCTTCATCCAAGAGGATCGCATCCTGGCTGGGGACCACATTTACCAGGGGTATGATCTTGATCCCATTGTTGCGGGCAATCTTGACCGCCTGATAATTTATTTCCCTGGTCAAAGAACCGTCGGTATTCACGTGATACCAGAGCGGATGGATCTCATCCAAAAGACCGGCATGGGCTTTTAATGAAGGAAGCGAATCATATCCCCCTATATCATTGGCGTAATAGCCTACTACTGTCGGCCTGACTGCCTTTGCAAAAGGCTTCTTACTGGCTTTTGAACATCCGGTGATACCGGCTATAAGTGTCAAGCACAATAAAAGGGCCGCGGCCTTTTTCATTACATTACCTCCCTGAAACCCGTTTTGATTTATTATTGATTGCGGTCAGGAGAAATATGTGTGCCCTTCAGCCGGATATTAAAGAGTAAATATTTTCATCCGGATATGGAGGAAAGTTTTGCTGCATTGACTTCGTAGTTCTTATTAGACAGACCTTTTCAGGAGGAGAAAGATGAGAAAAATTGCTGCAGCATTCATTCTAGTGGTTTTGGTATTGGCAGCCGGTTGTGCGGGCAGTCGTCAGGCACAACCCGAGGAAAATTTGCAGAGTGACTTCCAGAAGATCATGGACCGGAAGGCCAGCCCCAGGGAGATGATCGATTTCTCCAATCATAACCTCTCTCGTCTCCCCAGAGACTCTGCTACCCGTCTGGTATTGCGGCTGGAGTCCACACAGCGGGAACAACTAGAGGCAAGGACCAGTGCTCTGCTTGATGCCGACACTCAGATTGCCCTGCAACGATTCGGCTACAACAGCAGCCTTGAGGATATGATAAAAAGCACCAACGATCAAAAGCTCCGTTCTGTATTGCAGGAAACCAGAGCCAACGGCTTTAAGCTTATCCCGTTGGAAGGCAATTATTATCCTATTATCGATTATGAACGGTACCAGATCTATCAGCCGTATATAAACGAGGATATCAAGACCTACATCGATATAGCCGCCGCCGAATCGAATCAGGCCTATCTGAATGACGCCGCCCTGACTATAACTTGGCCCGAATTGGCCAGGCGGGCCCTGCGCGCAGAGAGCTTTATCGGGCAGTATACCAACTCGGCCAGGATCGACGATGTGCGCCAACAGTATGATATCTATGTCACCACTTATCTCTATGGGGCCAATAACACGCCAGCGTTTGATTACGACACCAAAACCCTCAGTGAAAAAGCCCGGCAGAGCTATTATGAGGTTGCCCGATCTTCCGCCGATAAAAGTCAGATCGTGGAGGTAATAAGGCGCTACCTTCCAATCCTCGAGAAGAATAAGTACCAACGGACCCCGGAAGTAGAGCAGTATCTGAAGAATGCCCAGAAAAGCCTGCTGTCTGCGGAATAGCCCAACCGAACCATCCTTGGCTTCGTTTGCCCTAAACATGCTACAATAATGAGAGCAAGTTCCTGTGGAGGCATGTATGGATCTGGTCCCGATATTTGACACCCTGCTCGATAGCTATGGTCCCCGGTACTGGTGGCCGGCTGAAACACCTTTCGAAATGATGGTGGGAGCCATCCTCACTCAGAATACCGCCTGGACTAACGTAGAAAAGGCGATCGCAGCCTTCGGTGAAAACCTTTCGCCCCATTACATTGCCGGGGCCGATTCTGCAGAACTGGCGGCAATCATCCGTTCAACCGGCTATTTCAATCAGAAGGTGATAAAGCTCAAAGCCCTGACGGCCTGGTACGAAAGATATGCTTATGATCTGGAAAAAGTCCGACAGGTCGACGGCGATACCCTGCGCTTTGAATTGCTGGCGGTCAAGGGGGTGGGGCCGGAGACGGCAGATTCTATCCTTCTCTACGCCCTGGATAAACCTTTTTTCGTGATCGATGCCTATACCCGTAGAATCCTCTACCGCCTGGGTCATGATATCCCTAGAGCCTATGATGAACTGCGCCGGGAGATAGAAAACAACATCCCGGTAGATATATATCTGTATCAGGAATTCCATGCCCTCATCGTAGAACATGCAAAACGGCATTGTAAGAAGAAACCGGCCTGCCCGGGCTGCCCATTGGAGGACGGCTGCCAAAAGCGGATCACTGATTAAATATAAAAAAGGGCTGCACGAAAAGTGCAGCCCTCAGCTTGTCAAAGAAGTAGCAGCCCCTGTATCACCAGCCTATAGCGTCTTGATCATTAAAGTTCGAGTTCGGGGCCCGTCAAACTCCGCCAGATATATCCCCTGCCAGGTACCCAGGACCAGCCTGCCGTTTTCCACCGGCACCATTACTGAAGACCCCAGCAGGCTGGCCTTGATATGGGCATCAGAATTGCCCTCCGCATGCCGGAATCCTTGTTCAAACGGCACCATTCTCCTGAGGCCGGTAATGATATCGGTCCTCACATCGGGGTCGGCATTTTCATTGATAGTAACCCCTGCCGTGGTGTGAGGTATAAAGACCATCACTGCGGAAATTTCTGGTCCAGAAGACTCCTGCAGGACTTCCCGGACCACTCCGGTTATATCTACTAATTCTTCGCGGCTGCTAGTTTTTACCTGACGTCTGATCATCATTCCATACACCTGCCTTTGATCTATGGGGCTAAACGTTCTCCCGGGGCAAAACCTCGTGTTGGTTCCTGAGCGATCTTATCTCCGGCAAAAGGATCAGCAACGTGATCATGGTAGCCAGCCCATCGGCAATAGGCCCTGAGATCCAGATCCCGTTGAGCTGCCATAAACGGGGCAGTATCATTAGCGCGGGGATCAATATCACTACCTGACGAAGCAAGGCCAGCAAAAGAGCCAGACGGCCTTTACCGATGGCCTGGAACAGGTTGCCGCATACGATCTGGAAACCGACAACAGGGAGCATCAGGATGATGAGCCTCATCCCATGGGTCCCTATTTTTATTATTGCGGCATCATTAGTAAAAGCGCCCAGCATTTGACCGGGGAACAGTTCCAGCAGGACAAATCCTGCAGTAGTAACAGCGGTAGCCGCTATTATCGCATCCTTGAGCGTCTCGATGACCCGGTCGTAGTGCCTGGCACCGTAGTTGAAGCCGATAATGGGCTGTGACCCCATATTAATGCCGATGACCGGCAGGATCAGAAAATTCAGGATAGAACCGATTACTCCAAATGCCCCTATGGCCGGGTCCCCTCCGTATTGGGCCAAATTCTGATTGAACAGGGTATTGACCACACTAGCCGCCAGCTGCATTGCAAAAGGAGCCATCCCGATGGAGAATATCGTTCTGACCAAATTGGGGTGCAGCCGCATATTTACTAACCTGAGTCTAAGATTGCTGCGGTAACAAAAATGATAAAGGACTATGGCGGCGGAAACCCCCTGTGATATTACAGTCGCAATGGCAGCTCCCCGCACGCCCCATCCCAGCCAGAGAATGAAAACGATATCAAGGACGATATTGGTCCCGGCATTGATAAGCACTACATACATGGCCTTGCGCGGATTGCCTTCCGCTCTGATTATATTGGACAACCCGAAGCCGGTATATTGAAAAAACGAAGCGAAGAGTATGATCCCGATAAAATTTTTTGCATACGGAAGAATGGCCTGGCTGGCTCCGAATAGAGTCAGTAAGCGTTCCAGATAGAACAGGAGCAGTCCGCTGACAACTACCGAAATGATCAGCACCAGTGTAAAGGCATTGCCCAGTATGTTTTCAGCCTCTTCACGTTTCCCCTGACCCAGCCGAATAGATACCAGGGCTCCGGAACCCACTCCCACCAATAGACCAAAGGCCAGGATGATGAATGATATCGGCATGGTCACCGATAAACCGGCCAGGGCGTCTGGCCCTACCACCTGACCTACAAAGATCCGGTCTATGATCACATAAACTGAACTGGCCAGAGTCCCGATGATAGAAGGCAGGGAAAACTGCCATAATAATTTTGAAATTTTTTCTTCGCCCAGGCGGCGAGTCGTGTCTTCCATTTGATCCTCCGCTGTTTCTTATGGCTCAATGTAGAAAAACAATAGCTTCCGGGGTAAGGCGGATTATCTGCTGAGCCTGTGCACCATTGTACCACAGATGAAACCGTAGTGACGCTTACGGCGATTGTATAATAAATTTTATTGGATGAAAGGGTTGGGCAAAAGTCTTACCCGGCTTGTTCCATAAAATATATCCTGCCCATATCACTGTTAAAAGAACAAGATTGCTTGTGATTGCAAACGACAGGTGGGGGCGGATTTCATATACGCCCCCACCTCTTTTACGGCTCTTAAAAACATACTTTCCTATACAATCAAAAACAGCCAACCAGGCAGGGGACCGAACCGGCCTGGTTGACCGTTTGGTTTAAAAAGCTAACCTTCAATACCAATAAGTTTTCTTGAAATACTGTTTTCCATAGGTACCAGTAGAATAGCCCGCAGGGCAAATGCATAAAGCAAGGCCACGGTTGCGGCAGCTACGTGGGGGCCCAGGGTACTGGGGTCGTTCAGGGTGGAAAGGATCAGGATGACTGCCATGATAAAGATGGTAGCCGCCCAACCAATGACCGAGCTCTGAAGATTCCGGATCACCAGCAGATCGTTTCGGTAGTTGTTGACGCGGCTCTGATCTGGGCGTTCCGACCAGGCGTCCCGGAAAGCATCCCCGATCTCACTCATACTGAAAGAAAACCAGACGCTGACTAACGGCCCCAACAGCATTGGAACCAACGCAGTTACGACCAGCAGAGCGATGAGAACGCCCCCTTCCACTAAATAAGCGCCTAACACCAAGAGGATAGACAATACCAGGGCTATACTTTTCTTCATAATCAAAACTCCCTTCATAAATCATTGCGGTCTCTTTCCCGATTACTTCCCCAGGGTGACCCGGAAACCATGGGCAGTCTGGGTCCACAGGGCAAGGGTGTTGGATCCTATACGTTCATCCCTCAGCTGCTGTGGAGTGCTGCCGCCCCCGCCATAAGCCAGGAGCAGCACTGTCAAAGCCAGCCCGATAATGACCGGGGAGACCCGCAGATGGCAAAAGCTCGGCCGGGCAGTACCTAACAGCTCCCGGTTTTCTCGTATCACTGCCGTGGCGATTATCTGCGGGGCCATATCCCGGCCGCCGTTCTCCCATGGCAGTGCTTTAATGATCGCCTCATACCTGCTGCCCCTGTTCATTTGCTCATACCCTCCAATTCCCGGCGTAGGCTCCGCCGGATACTAAATAAGCGTGATTTGACCGTGCCCACTGGCAGTTGCAGTAATTGCGCTATCTCACTGTACCTCAGGTCCAAATAATCCTTCCACAAGACGATATCCCTGTCTTCCGGGTCCAGCTTATTCAATGCTTCTATGAGCCTGAGTCGATCCTCCAAGCCGTTTGTTTGATTCGGGGAAGCTAATCGGGCCAGTTCTTCCGCGCTAATTGCCACTTCCCGCTCTTTACGTTCCAGGCTGCGCAGATAGTTGAGAGCCGTGTTGCGGGATATCGCGTAGACCCAGGTAGAAAGCCCGGCTTTATGGCAATCATAGCTGCCAATGTTGCGGTAAACCTTGAGAAAAACCTCCTGAGCAAGATCTTCGGCAGCCCCGTGATCATCTGTCATACGCAAACAATAGCTGAATACCCGGCTTTGATATGTATGGATCAAAGTTTCAAAGGCCAGGGTATCACCCTCTCTTATGCGAATGGCAGTCAACCGGTCCAGATACCTCATAGATACAATCCTTTACGAGCGCTCTTAACAAGTTATACACCGGCATTTCGTAAATGGTTCACGGTTTTCCAAAAAATTAAAGCCTGATCAGCTCATGTATGCGTTGAAATAGTGAGCGATCACAGGGTTCCAACAGGGATACCTCCAGGACATCCTGTAGTTTATTGAGTTGCTTCATCATCTGGGGCAGGATGCCTTTGTCATCTACCAGCAAATAGATCTGGCTGGTCTCGCCGTTGCCCAGCTGCGCGCAGAGGATCCCCTCAAGGTTATAGGCTCGCCGGGAGAAGAGGCCCGTAATATGATACATAACCCCGGGATGATTTCTGACTTTAAGGCTGATGACTTTATTCTCAGGCATGCTGTTCTCCCCCTATCATCTCATAAATGGCCTTGCCGGGCGGTACTATGGGAAAAACGTTTGTACAGCTATCGATCGGAACATTGATCAGACAGGGTCCGGTCTGCTGCAAGCAATCCTGCAGGATCAGGTAGGGATCGTCGTTGGGATCGAGATCATAACCACGAATGCCAAAACTTCTTGCCAGAGCGGCAAAATTAGGACTGGTCCTGAACCGGGAAGCAATGTAGTGGCCTCCATAGAACAATTCCTGCTGCTGGCGGACTAATCCCAGGTGTCCGTTATTGAAGAGAATGATAGCTATATTGAGCTGCCAGTCGGCCAAAGTGGCCAATTCCTGAATATTCATCAGAATAGACCCATCACCGCTAAAACACAGTACCCGTTTACCGGGATTGGCGAGGGCTGCCCCGATAGCAGCGGGCAGACCAAAGCCCATGGTACCCAGACTGCCCGAAGTCAGAAGGGTGCGGGGGCGGGAAAACGGATAGGCCTGGGCCACCCACATCTGATGCTGACCAACATCAGTGGTAATGATGGTTTCCGGACTGACTTGCTGTCCCAGGTACCTTATCAGATTGAGCGGATGATAATGATCATGAGGACCGGGCATGACAAAGGGATAAGAGCTCCTGACCTCATCTACCCTTGTCAGCCAATCCCACCGATGATTGACCTCGACCAGCGGAAGGAGCTGATTGATGACCCCTCCTATATCACCGCGGACTGATACATGAGCCGTGCGGAGCTTATCCAGTTCCGCCGGATCTATATCGGCATGGATAACGGCAGCTTCAGGGCAAAAAGCCCGAATATTTCCGGTGGCCCGGTCATCGAAACGTACACCGAATGCCAAAAGCAGATCGGCTTCATTGATGATGTAATTGGCATACCGCGACCCGTGCATACCGAGCATACCCAGGTTGAGCGGATCATTATCGGGAAAGCTGCCCAGACCCATCAGAGTAGTGACTACCGGGATAGAATTCTTGCGTGCCAATTTGATCAACGAGGTACTGGCACCGGATTGTACGATACCCCCTCCTATATAGAGCACTGGCCTCTTTGCCTTGGCGATCAGTTCAGCAGCGGCCTGGATGGCCATTTTATCGATCACTTCGGTATCCCGCTCAACCGAATCCGACCGGGGCCATTCATCGATTTCTATCTGCTGCGTTTGTACATCCTTGGGTACATCGATAACCACCGGCCCCGGCCGGTCTGACTGCGTTAAACGGAATGCCTCCGGGATTATATGCAAAAGCTCAGCAGCACTGTTGGCCAGGTAATTATGCTTGGTGATAGGTACGGTCAACCCATAGGTATCGACCTCTTGAAATGCATCCGAACCGATCAGATCAGATGCGACCTGTCCGGTAATGGCGATCAGAGGCACTGAATCCATTTTGGCATCGGCGATTGCCGTAAGCAGATTGGTAGCTCCCGGGCCGGAAGTGGCGAGGCATACGGCAGGGCGACCAGTTGAGCGGGCCATACCCTGGGCAATGAACCCGGCTCCCTGCTCATGCCGGGCCAGTACATGCCTGATCTTGCTCTTATACAGTGCATCATAAAGCGGCAGGTTGGCGCCTCCCGGAATGCCGGCTACGATCTCTACACCCTCTTGCTCCAATAGTTTGATTATGATCTCCGCTCCCGAACACCTCATCATCCTTCCTCCTTTCCATTTTCATAGACTTCAAAAAATAAAAAACCCCCGTCCCCAATAGGACGAAGGTTATTCTCCGTGGTACCACCTACATTTGTACAATACGTACACACTCATTAACAGTACGGGCATTTCGCCGATACCTTTCCCCTGTAACGGTGGGAATCCGTTGAAGTCTACTCTCCCGCGAGATTTCGGTTCACTGCTCCGAGGCTACCTTCCATATACCCGTCCCGGGGAATTCCCACCAAGCATCCCCTCTCTGTGCTTCGGGAGTATATGTACTCCTCCTCATCATCGCCTTTATGTTATTTCTGTCATTTTACTCGTGCTCCGGAGTAGTTGTCAACCGGTGCATGTCTTCAGGATAAATTCCAGGGTCCTTTTTTCATGCCAGTATTCGAGCTGCCGGGGTCTTTCCATAAACCCTACATGCCCGCCCCAGCGCGTTACCTCGAGAAATAGATCCGGGTTAGATCGGGCTTCGGGGTAGGGATAACACTCCGGTCCTAAAATGGGGTCATCCGCTGCATTGAGTATAAGTGTCGGTATCCTTAGGGAAGGCAGGAACTGCCGGCAGGAGCAGCTTGCCCAGTAATCAGCCGCATCTTTGAACCCGCCCAGGGGGGCAGTAAAATTGTCATCGAATCCCTTAAGGGTACGTATGGTATCCAAATCTATGTCTTGAAGTTCGGGGTATATAGCCGATTTTTGAAGGATCTTCTCCAGCAGCATTTTGAGAAAACGCTGGTGATAGAGCTTGTTTTTGGCTTGGTGCAATTCGACTGAAGAGGAACTCAGATCACAGGGAGCAGAAATCGCCGCTGCTCCTCGTATATCCGGCGATATATCCTGTCCCTGCTCACCGGCATATTTTAATACCAGGTTGGCTCCCAGGCTGAAGCCTATCAAATATACCGAATCATATTCATGACCCGTGCGGATGTGATCCAATACGGCAGCCAGGTCGTCAGTTGCCCCGGCATTGTAAAATCTCTTTGCCCGGTTCATCTCGCCGCTGCAGCCCCGGTAGTTGTAAGCCACTGCATCCAGTCCGCGGCCGTTGCATGCCCTGGCCATGCCCAGCATATAGGCGCGGTCAGCGCAGCCCTCCAGCCCATGACAAATGACGGCCAGGGTCTTGCTGACCCTGCCCGCCATAGCATAGCTCCAGTCCAGGTCGATGAAATCATCATCGGACGTCTTTATCCTTTCCCGCTGGTATATAACCCCGTCAACATGTCGGAACAGTGTGGGAAAGGTGGTCTGTATATGAGTATTTCTGTAAATGAACGGAGGTTGAAAAGCTGAAACTAAGACTGGCATCATCCACCTCGCGACTTGAATTTATTTGCCCTGGTATTTTGCCGGGCGTTTCTCGATAAAGGCCCGCATACCTTCTGCCTGATCTTCCGTACCATAGCACATGGCCCAGCCGTGGGTCTCGATCTGCAGCCCCTTATCCAGGCTGGTGCTCCAGGCGGCATTCAGGGCCTCTTTGGCCATCCTCAGCGAGAACGGCGGTTTGGTGCACAGTTTTTTAGCCAGTTCCATGGTAGTTTCCTTCAACTGATCCAACGGGACCACATTGTTGACGATACCTAACTGCAGGGCAGTCTGAGCATCGAACATCTCGCCGAGAAATACCAGTTCCTTGGCTTTGTTCAGAGACATGATCTGGGGCAGACGCTGGGTAGCGCCGCCGCCGGGGAATATGCCTACATTGATCTCCGGCAGTCCAAAAACGGCATTATCTGCAGCGATCCTCAGGTCATGGCCGATAACGCTCTCCAGTCCCCCGCCCAGGCAGAGTCCGGCCACCATGGCGATGGTGGGGAAGGGAAGGCTGGTCAGCAGATCACCGTTGAATACTACCTGATCGATGAATTCACGGGCATCCTTAACGCCGAAATTTACAAAATCCTTCAGGTCACCGCCGGCGCTGTATGCTCTGTCGTCACCGGTTGAGATGAGGACCCTGATCTCCGGATCGGTTTTCAGACCGTTGTAAATCTCGCTTCTTTCCATCAGGAAGGGGAGGTTGACGGCATGAAAGGCCTTCGGCCGGTTATAGGTGATTGTAGCGATCCCATCTTCTACCGTAAGAATGTGATACTTGTATTCCTTTTCCCGATATGACATATAAATCCCCCTCTATAATGTTTTAATTGCCTCTAATTATATCAGAATCATGGAATTTTCCAAGCCGTAATAACCGATCGGGCAAATAAACATGTATATAATTCCCATCGTTACTTTTTTTTCCTTGTAATAATCGTGCCGGCATCATACAATCTAAATAACTTCGCAATCGCGGGTAAAACTGAAGGGGTGATTTACGTGAAACGATTTATGGCCATATTCCTTTGCACTGCTCTTCTATTATTATCTGTTCCCGGTCTGGCCCAGGCCGAAAGCCAAGCCAAGACCGACTTTATCAAGAATTATACAACTATACTGCAGAAGTCTTTCGAGACCCAGAGCACCGTTTATAAAAACATAAAAAACAATACTATCACATTGAAAGTTTCAGGCAAATTGACCGATTCGCAGCTGATAACCAAGAACGGAATGAATATAAGCAATTATCCGGGCAGTTTTGAAATCAACCTTGTTGGGAACCTTTCTGCTAAGAAAGTAAATTGCAGTTTTAAAGGTGTCCTGGGCGAGAATGAATTGAACGGGCAATTTTACATAACTGACCAGGGGCTGATCACGACTCGTGAAACCATTGAATCATTGCATGCCATAGGCGCGGATGAAGATCTGATCGATGCGGACGAAATAGATAACCTGCCTGAATATATCATCTTTCCAATAGAAGATGAGGATGCGGCAGCATTTAATGAAGCTATATTGCAAAGCATGGAGTTCGGCATGACTAAAAGTGACGACCTGGTAGCTATCTATAAAGAAATACTGATGACATTACCTGATTCCTGTTATTCATATTCACAGGGAGATCCAGTCTTAAGCCTGGATCTTAACACTTTGATGAGCGACGAGTTTATTAATAATTTAAAGAATAACAGCGATTCAATAATTGACAAATTCATTTCCTTTTCAAGTTTAGGCGAAGAAATAGGTAAAGATTCTGCTCAAGAAATGAAGGACAGCATTAAAGAACTGACCCCCGAAATGGTAAAGGATGTTTTAAAAGACATACCTATCACGATCAACAAGTTCGAAATAATCTGCAAGTCAGATCAAATCGAAGAGAACCTGGATATCGGGTATAAGGAAAACGATGACTCAGCCAGTATAATCTGTGAAAGTGATTCCCAGGTAGGCGCTGCCGATTCCTCCGCTAACCTTGATATGCAGATAAAAATCGATGTTGATGACACAGATTTGGATTCGGATATCAAGATGGATATCACCTCCGACCCGACCAAAATGATTTGCAGCTTCGTGCTGACCGCAAATGGTCAGGTAGAAGAGAACACTGTTAAGGGCAAGGCAGCTATTGACCTTACCTGTGACTGGTCCAGCAGGACCCCGGTCACTACTCCTGCTCTGACTCCCGAAAACAGCAAGGTGATAGAACCAAAAGTCGAAGATTATCCTTCCGATGAGGGTATCTCATTATACGTGGATGGCGAATATATGAACTTTGACGATGCATCTCCCATAGTTGTCAACGGCAGGACTATGGTTCCGCTCCGGGAACTGGCAGAATACCTGGGGTGCGATGTTGAATGGCAGGCCCCTTCAACTATCAAGATCAGCGGTTATAAAGGTACTGTTACCATGACGGTCGATTCTACCAAATACCTTGAGGGCAGCGTAGAAAAGCAAATGGATGTGGCGCCTTTCATCAAGAGCGGACATACCTATGTTCCTGTGAGATTCATCGGCGAGTATTTTGATTACGAGGTGGAATGGGATCCGGAATATCAATGCGTCGATCTCTATAGTTATTAATAATAGCATTCGCAAAATAAGGGAGCGCTAAAGCGCTCCCTTATTTTTTACCTCGAATGGCAGGGCGATGTTAAAGCCCTGGTTCTATTGTTTTGCGAAGGGGAAATCATCGCCCTCCAGGATGACTTTGATCCCTTCTCCAGCGCCTATCGTCATTTTGACAGTCCCCGTGGCCTTATCCCCGACGATTTTGATGCGTGATTCCCCTGGCGCCAGTTTGACCTCTTTGCTGCCCTTTCCTGAGCCTTCCGCAATCCTGGATAATTCATGGTCTGGTGATACCATTACTATCTTGAATCTGCCCTTATCGATGCTTGAGTCATATTTGACCGTTATCGTTCCCTCCCGGGAGGCGTTCAGCCGGTAAAAAGTATCATAACCATTAAACGATCCAAACTTAAGGTCCAGATCATGGTTAGGCGAATTCTGGTCATAATAGCTGTAGGCATGAGTATCCCACTCCTGGCCGATGGCCTTATTATTGTCGTAGTTGCTCTTCTCCAGATTATCTTTTTCGTAATTGAGAAAGAAAAGTGCCGCTATCGCTAAAACAGCTACAAGCATGAATATTTTAAAAACCCTCATTGATCCCCTACCCCCAAAACATATCTTCTCCGTTCGTATTATACCATCACTGGGGTAAATTGGTTGCAGTAAGTACGAGCTTATGATTATGTTACTTTTTTGATGTTGGTGATCCTAGCGCCATGAGCTGAGATAGTTTTCAATGATATCGATAACGGTGAAGAGGCAGAAGCCCATAAAACTCAAAACCACTATGCCGGCGTACATATCCAGATAGTTGACCCGCATCCAGGAGTCCATGATGAAGTAGCCCATGCCATATTCAGTACCGAAGGTCTCGGTAAAGAATAATATGGATATGGCCGTTCCCAGGGCCAGGCGGGTCGATGTCAACACCTCGGAGGCCGAAGCCGGCACGATGATCTCCCTCAGCATCTGGAAACGGGTAGCGCCCAGCGACTGCAGCGAACGGTATATCTCTTGCGGGATCCCCTTGACCGCATCCCGGGCAGAAATGATGATCTGGAAGATGACGATGAGGACGATCATGATCAGCTTGGAGGTCTCACCCAGGCCGAATATAAGCATCACCACCGGCAGCAGAGCCAGTTTGGGAACCGGATAGGTAAAGTAGACCAGTGGCGATAACAACCGGTCTGCCCGATCGAAGTATCCCATCAAGAAACCCAGGGGAACTCCCACCAGGAGAGAGAGCACGATTCCTGCACTGATTCGGGCCAGGCTGTACCACACATGGATCTCCATGCGGGTCTTAAATACTTCAATTATGTTATTGAACACAGCCACGGGGGATGGTATTATAGGCAGCTTGACCAGCCAGGCCACCAGCCACCAGGTCACCAGTACCACCACCGCGCTATAGCGCGCGCCCTGCCATTTGTTCCTGGTTTGCACCGAAATCATCCTTTATTCAAAATGTTGCGCAGACGCACCGACATCGCATAATACTCATCACGGAAACGCAGGTTGTCCAGCTGAAAACATGGATTGTCCACTACCTCCAGTATCCGTCCCGGCGCATCGGATAGCACCACTATCTTCCTTCCCAGGTAAAGCGCCTCGTCGACACTATGGGTTATAAACACTGTAGTAACGCTGTGCTGCTTCCAGATATCCAGAAACAGGGCCTGCATTTCTTCCCGGGTTATGGCATCCAGAGCAGAGAAAGGCTCATCCATAAGCAGCAGATCCGGTTTCATTATAAACGCCCGCGCGATAGCGACCCGCTGCTGCTGCCCGCCGGAAAGCTCCCGGGGATATCTCTGCAGCAGGTCCTCTATGCCCAGCTGGCTCAGGATGTACCGGCAGTAATCGTCCAATGCCGTCTGGTCATGCTTGATCCGTAGACCCAGCATGGTATTCTGATATACAGTCTTCCAGGGCAGCAATCCATAATTCTGCAGGATCAACCCAATACGCTGGGTCCGGGGATCTACTCCCCGTCCGTTGATCGACACCCTGCCGCTGAAGTCCGTAAGTATTCCGGACAGGACGTACAGCAGGGTGGACTTACCACACCCGGAAGGCCCGATAAAGGTGTAGATATCACCGCTGGCGATATCTATATTGATCTTTTCCAGTGCCAGCGTCTCACCCAGGTTGCCCTGATATGTTACTGACAGATCCTTGATTGAAATCACCTGATTACCTCAATATGGTATCATCCACGATATCCTGGTATTTGTATTCTCCCTTGACCAGCTGTTTGGCTTTCAGCCATTTTACAACATCATCAAATATCTTCTGGTCAGGTTTTGCAGCCTTCTGGTAGGCCGGAAGCTTCAAGGAACCCTTTACTCCCTCCGGGAAACCCTGTGACTTGATGACATAGTCGATATAGCTCTCGGCAGGTTCCTTGGCCAGATAATCTACCGCATCATTATAAGCCCGGAAAACAGCCTTTACTTCCCCGGGGTACTGCTGGATGCTCTCGGCGGTGAAAGCGATGGCACCTGGTTTGTTGGCCATGGCGTCGCTGCTGTTCAGTACCGCAGCTCCCCCTTTGACTGCCAATCCTGCCAGAGGTTCAGGCAGGATCGCGGCATCGACCCGGCCTCCCTGCAGCATCTCAAAACGGGTGGGAAGCGGCGGAATGGCAACCTTCTTGACTTCTTCCGGTTTCACTCCTCCGGCGATCAGCATCTGATCCGCGGTATATTCCATTATAGTATTGGTGGACATGCCGATGGTCCGCCCCTTGAGATCCTTGACGGACTTTATCCCAGAATTCTTGCCGGCCATTAGTTCGATGTTGCCGTCATTCCTGGATACTATTCGCATCTTGATACCGCCTTCATTGGCAAAGACCACTGCCAGCACGTCTGTTATCATCCCGTCCAGTTTTCCTCCCTGCAGGGCGCTGTCTCTGTCCTTGGCGCTCCTGAAGTGCTGGAGCTCAACTTTGACGCCTTCTTTCTTAAAGTAACCGTTCTTTTCCGCGATAATAAAGGGAATGGATTCTACATCCGGCATCACCCCGATAGTTATGGTCTTCTCCACCACAGCCTTCCCAGGTCCGTCCTTCGGTGCCGGGCCGGTCTTTTCCTGACCGCAGCCTATCAGGCCTATCCCCATCACAAGGATCAACAGAGCAACTACTATCCTTTTCATCTTTCCTTTTCCCGCCCTTTCAATCTGGCAATTTCCTGAAATATCTATTATTAAAACACGTATTAGAACCCGCCTTCAAGAACGAAGACCGCTCTCAACTGCGTGTTTTCATCAGCTTTGGGCGACCCCCTACGGGTATGCAGCATCCTCTAAGATTATACCCCATTGTCGCCGTCTGAGGTTCATTATAATTCCCATCAGAAAAATGCAATAAGTGTTGGATATTTAATGCTCTGAACATGTTAGAGCTTTTCATGGCAAAAGGCCGAATCCTTTCGACAGTCCAGGTATATCGAAGGATCCGGCCCGATTATGGGATTTGTCCCCTATCATCACGATTGGTTCAGAGTTTAACCAAACCAGTATTTGATCGGGGGCGTAAACCTTGAGCAGCCACTAAACAACGGCCATAGCAGCAGGCTATATTCATCCACAAACCCCCTCGTTTTTATTGCAGAATTCCCTTCCGCATCTCTGATCTACGTTCTTCTTCAGCAGTTCATCTCCCGGATCTATGACAGGCGATCTGCCGGTCTGTTTATTTACTGACCCTGGTACCCTGGGTTATCCGGGGCCAATCTTCCAACAGGTCAGCCAGGAAATCTGCTGATACCGGGCTGGCAGGGGATTTATTCTCTTTAAATGGTTCGTCTATCCCCTCATAATAAGTTCCCAAAGTTACTCTCGGCCATTGTTCTTCTTGGTTTGCTGCCTTCATTTTTTATACCTCCTCTGATGTATGTGCAAAATGAAGGATGAAGCAAGCACTCTATATGACCGTTGTTATGGACCGCTCCAACATAGAACAGGCTGTTTTTATTTTCTCCCGGTAGACTTACACCTCCTGGACCCGGCAGACATTGGCCGCTCCGCTTTGTTGATTTCAGACTAATCCAATGCCAGGGAGTAGTCCAGAAGGATTACTGACCTTCTGGGTCTATTATGCCTAAAATATCATGGTGCTAGCCAAATACCACAGGCGGATCTCCTGGTTCAGCTCTATACTCCATCTAGCTCCGGCGTTTAAAAGTCAGACACCCTGTTGTCAAACACTAGTTATCAAATGTGTAAAAATAGCACTCTAATGGATTCAGCATCCGCTCCTCATCTGCATAAAGACAATAAAAAAGGACCCAAACCAATCGATTCGGATCCTTCATACTGTCTGGATCAGATCATTTTATACCTGAGTCAGATGAGACCCGCAGTATTCACACTCAGTTATCCCCGGTCCTGCCTTTACGCTGGCGCCGCAGCCATCGCAGATCACCTGCCGCATTTCTACGCTGCCGGTACTGCCAGCGTTGCTCAACACGCTACTTATCCTTTCAGGACTTCTGTTTGCTGCTATTACTTCCCTGGGTTCCTCTAACTCCGCCTTCTTTTCAGCTCTTCTGACCAGTAACAAGATACCGGCACCAACGACAAATAAGAAGGTTAAATACCCGATATCCTCTCTCTTTATGCCCTCTCCAAAGCAGGCCGCCAGACATAACAGGAACAGTATGATAGTCAGCCACCCGATGACCTTAAGTATAGTCCTGACTATCTTGCCGAACATAACGATCTCCCCTTTTCCAACACGATTAAGCTGCTGGGTAGTTTTTTACGAGTATTTGGGAGGTTATCTTAATAAAATGTTCTCCACGCCTTCAGGTGTTATATTGATCTATAATAGACTGGTACTTATTTATAAAGGTTCCGCAGTATTCACATTCATCAGTATCCGGACCTACTTTAATGCTTGCCCCGCAACTCTTACATACTATTTGCCTGACAGGTTCACTGGCGGGAACAGACTGAGCCGGGATCTTTTCTGTTCTTACCGGTACAGCCGTTCCAGGCTCTTCCTTTCGAAGTTCTGTTGGTTTGGAATCCCGGGTGCCAAAGTACATGCCTATTCCGCCAATTCCGACGAAAAAGAGTATGCCTACGGCTAAATCGCTGTCAAATCCATCGGTAACGCCGGCGAAATAAGCCAGGAACCCTATGGCTAAGAATATCGCACTTGGTACTATTATCAAAACCCTGACCCCGGTTTTCATGATCCTTTCATCCCTTTCTCACTGTTTAAAGTCAATTGCCTGTTGCAAACTATTGCTTCAGCCGCAAATTCCTTTCCTTGATCTGGGCGATGATCTTATCAGTCCTGGCTTCCACCTCTTCCTGGGTCCGAACATCGCTCGGGCCAGCCAGGTATTCTGCCAGTTCCAGCACAGAGGTTTCTATGCTCTGATCCATTCCAGCCAATGATTTATTATGATCACAGTACTTAAACTCGTCGTAGAGCTGTTCCAGTACCTGTGCATATACCTGGTTATCAGGGTTTGTTTTCAAAGTAAAGACCCTCATCATACTGTTCTTTATGATTTCCGACCCGCCTTCATCCTGTCCTTCTTTGCCGCTCAAAGAGGACGCGCTGGTCATAAGAGCCATGATAACGGTGGCGGCGCTGCCCAGGATAACGATCTGGGTGGTTATGAACCCGTTCCGATTATCCCCGAATACCGGATGGGCAAACAACCACATGATCACAGTCGCAGCCAGATAAATCAGCAGGGTAGTCAGGACGCCCATCCTTATCAGGTTGGCACCGGCCCCCGGCTGAGTAAGCGGCATATAGATCATGCCTATGATCAGGGCGATCTCCGCTACTAAAACAAAGATCAAAGACAGCCAGTCGAGGGTGGTTTTCTCACCGGCAGAAAACCCTACAAAAAATACAATCAGAGTCACTGCTACGATCACTAACCCGATACCCAGATTCATCGCAGTTTTCGTTGTATCGTTCATACCTCTGAGCCTCCTTTTTCTCTATTCCAGTTTATTGCCGCAGTCAGGGCAGAACTTCGCTTCCCCCTGTATCTCGCTGTTGCACTTGGAACACCGCCGGACCAGAGCAATACCGCATTCGGGACAAAATTTTGCGTTTTCCGTCTGGATGACCACACCGCATCCCGGGCAGGGCACGGGCATGGCACTGCCGCAAGCGGGACAAACATCGGCCCCCTGTGGTACATCAGCTTTACAATTGGGACAGGGCAAATATATATCCCCGCACTGGGGGCAAAACTTCGCATTCGCAGCTATCTCACCACCGCATTTGCTGCATTTGATAACTGTATCCGCCGTCGCTGCGATTTGATCGGTATCGTAGCCACAGCCGCCGCAAAAGCGCTGGTTGGCGTTGATCACATTATTGCATTTGGGGCAGGTTTTCGCAGAAGCACTGGTGTTGATGTTTTGGGTGATCCCGCCCATTTGGGTTCCCAAGTTGCCCCCGATACCGACACCCATGCCCAGACCTATGCCGGCACCCATGATCCCGGCCTGACCGGAGCCAGGATTGGTGGCTGCACCCTCCAAGGTATCAAATGAACGTTCCTGTACGTAGTTATAGCCTACAATATCCATCTCAGCGCGTTTGGCCAGCGCCGCCTTCAGTTTGGCTACCCCGGGGTCGTCCTCCGGGACGTTGATATCATTTACAAAGAAATTCACCAGTCTTATGCCGAAATCGCTGAAAACCGGCACCATCTTCTCCATGATGAAATCGGAGAGTTCCTCCAGGTGGGCATTGATCTCCAGTATGCTGATCTGTTTGTTGACCAGATAGGAGGCGATGGAATCCTTGGCCTTGGTGAGATACAGGCCTCTAAAATATTTTATAAGGTTTTCCTTATCGAATAACGGCAGGGTCCCCACCAGCTTGATCAGGAACTTCCTGGAGTCCTCGATCTGTATCCCGAACTGCCCAAAAGAGCGGACCGGAACAAAAATTTGATATTTAGGGTCCTGCAGCTGAATGGCAGTCGGGGTCCCCCATTTGATGTCCAGAGAGTAGGCCCTGTTGATGTACCAAACCTCGGCTGTAAAGGGTGAACGTCCGCCAAAGGGAAGATTTATGATTTTATTGAGGATCGGAATATTAGCCGTCTCCAGTGTATGACGGCCAGCTGTGAAAATATCGAGTGCCTGGCCACCCTTGAATAAAATAGCCTCCTGTGATTCATTTACGATAAGCTGTGTCCAGGTTCCCAGTTCTTCTTCGGGAAACTTCCATGCGAATACATCAGGAGACCCATTGTATTTGACAACCTCGACCAACGCCAATTCTTCATTCCCCCTCACACTTAAGTTCTATGCTCTATATAAAGTACATCATCACCGTTTATTTTTTGGTTATTTATCCATCTTTTTAGGATATTCTCCATAATATTCGCTTTTCCTGTATGGAAGTGTAATTTCTAAAAAATGCAATTATAAGCTGGGGGGCTGCAGGCAGCCACATTTTCGAAGGTCTAGGGCTTAATGCGGATAATCCGGGTAAAGATCGTTTTGAGGAGTTGAAGGTCTTGATACCTTAATTAATATTTGGGAAGGCAGCAGTCCCCTGATGTATACCTTTGCAGCAGGCTATTTCATTATTTCGCCGAGTGCTCTTTTCATAACGAATACCAGGTTTACGCAACTGTTTCTGTGGATATCAGGATTGCGGCCTTCCACCGAGGCACTTTTATTGAACAATATGTAGCGGAGAACGGTCCAACGGTCCGAAAAACCAGCCGGTAGAGTCACAAAATTCCGGTATCGCCGCAGGCGTGATGAGGGCTTGAAAATATTGGCCTGGTATCTCCTAAGGGCAGAAGCCGAAGGCTCATCTCTGCAGAACCCAGCTGCAGCTGCTTTACGGCTGACTTCAGTATCTCCTGAGACTTCCGCGTACAGCGCAACCACCAGGGTCAACAGGCGCTGCAGGTTGCGGTCGGAGGCCAGTTCAGCAATACGATGCCATTCCAAACTGTTACCCTTGACCCTGAGAAACTGGCACAGATCTACAAACCACTTGGGGCCATCCATCATATGATGCAGGACGTAATGGAATACACAAAACATAAATTCCCCTTCAAAGCTTAGGCAGGATACCTGAGTTCCTTGTACGTCCAGCCTGCGGGTATGATCCAGCCAGGGGATGTCGCTCTCGGGGAATATTTTGTGAATAGGACTGCCCGGCAGGAATCGGTTGACCTGCCAGTGTAAATCAACATTGATTTTAAAGAAGGAGATATCCCTGGTCATGGTGATTTCATGAAAAGTATCCAGACTGACTTGCAGTGCTTTCGGACCAAGGACTTCCAGGGCCGGCAGCGGACAGAATTCATAGCCCTGCTCCTGCAGGATAGGCATTACCTGGGGCAGATCCTCCGGGTTTATCAAAATATCTATATCTCCTATCTGCCGGATGGATCGATTTGCATAACAGGCATCGGCCAGAGACAAACCCTTGAGGATGACATAAGGGATACCGGACTGGTTGAGCAGGCCGCAGACCGCAGCGGTATGCACTTCATAAAAAGCATTCTGAAGGGCGATACGATGGGCAAGCTGTTTCCAGGTCATAAGTATATTGGCCGGAGGTATCCAATCAGTCCGGCCAGTTTGTACAGCCTGATAAGCAAAACCCATCAGACAGGAATTTTCCAGTTCATAACTCAACCGAGCCCAGGAATCCTGATCATCCGATGCCAGGCTTCCGATCCTCTCCTGTTCCGCAAAACAGCTAATGATAAAATCCTCAAGCAGTCTTTTTCTGTTCCCCATATCAAACCTTTCACGCTGTCATATTGTTAGAGGTTGAGCAGTCCGCCCCATCGACCGGCAATTCTGGCCAATATATAACGGCACCGCTGCTGCCCGCTTCGCTTGGCCATATAGGAAGATAGCTTAATGTGGTAGATCATTCGCGACCATAAACCTTTGTGCATACCATGATGATACATGACTTTTTCCGTTCTGCTTACCGAAGCATCCTGCAAAAGGCGCAGGGCAGTATCATCAATATCTACCCGACCGGTAGAGCGCAGATAGGTAAAAGCCTGCCATCCGTGCCAGGGGACTCCCCACTCTACTAAATATTTGGCTGCTGCCAGCCAATCAGACGGTTGACTGCTGCAGTTCAGCAAGCGATGGATATCCATTATCCAGTTCAGGTACGGTTCCGTTCTGCCCATTGTTCCCTGCAGACAAAGGGCAGCCAGTGTTTGCTGCTGAAATGACGCTTCGCTGATTATAGAAGCCGGGGAGCGGCCGTCCAATTCTGCCCAGGTCCTTCCCAGATCACTGCGGTAATACGCGGCGTTATGTCTGGAAAAAAGCTGTAAGACGGATGGTACCTGAGGATGCCGCCATAGGGATTCCCCGGTCAGCTTGGCAGCGGCCGGACTCCCCACCGTATGCCAGCCGCAGCGGTCCAGGACACTGATCATATCCCGGTGGTCGTTATCCAGCACTCCAATTTCCATCTGCTGCAGCGGTCTGGTATCTGCGGCATCCTCACTCATAAAAGTCAACAGGTATTCATAGCTGAGCCAGAATCGTATGTTTTGATCGGCTATCTGCTTTAGCATCGGTAGCATGGCACCAAGATTTATCTGATTAAAGAGGCTGACCTGGCGAGCTGCACCGGCCAGACGGTTGAGATCACTGCCGGACCGTTCCTGATCGCGCAGAGCCAGGTACACTGAAGGCAGCAGGCAGTAAATCCTGCCGGGGGCGTTTTCCCAATCGGTCGTTTGCCTCCACTGGCGAAAGGTTTCAGCCGGCTGAGAGGTTGATCCAGTCGCAACATCCAGCAGAAGTTTATCGGTTCTGGCCGGTATCCAGGCAGGATCTGGTGTTTTCATCTTTCTGCTCCGGCATTCTTGCGTTTTAGGGCCAATGCAGCACGCACTGCTTCCAGGTAATCCTGAGAGCTGTTCTGCTGCGTCAGCATGGTATTTTGACCATGTATCCTGCGGTGCATCAATACCTGCTCCAGTGTATGGATTTTTAGTCCTCGGGCCTGAGCCCGTCCATACCATTCAATGAACTCGGAAACGCGTAAATCGGTGCGGAAATATCCCACCGCTTCAAAGTCCTTTTTGGGCATTAACAGAGTTCCGGCGTGGATCCCGGGCATAGGATCCGGCGGGCACTGCCATTTCTGTCGTTCTGCTGCACCGATTTCCGGACTGACAAACTGCTGTATCCATCCAAAAACCATGTTTATTCCAGGCTGATCCTGGAACACAGCTATCTGACGTTCCAATTTGTCTCTGGTCCAGAAATCGTCGGCATCCAGGAAACTTATATTATCGCCTTGGGCCAGAAGAACGCCGGCGTTGCGCGCTGCACCGATACCCTGGTTTTCTTGATAGACATAGCGGATCATTGGGTCGTAATCAGCGACCAGATCTCGGGTATTATCCGTGGATCCGTCATCTATCACGATAATTTCCAGGGGAGGCCGGGTCTGGTAAATGGCACTGTCAAGGGCTTCCTTCAGGTAACGAACGGAATTGTATGCAGGAATAATGACAGATACAGATTTATCCATGATTATTAGTACCTCCCCTTTTTCTCCGCGCCAGCGAAGCCGCCAGGGCTCGAAACAGGTTTTGCTGCACATCAGGCCGCCCGGTAAGATTGTTCTGATGGACCCGTTTATATAGCAGGAGTTCCGGAATCAGGCCAATGGCTATCTGCTTCTCTTTCGTTCTCAGCAGCCATTCGGCATCCTCAGCTACCGGATAATCCTCATTGAATAAACCGACTTGCTCCAGAGCCTCTTTGGTGACCAAAAGAGCACTGGGTACATGACCAGGTTCCTGCTCTTTCAAGAGCTCCGGTCTGACCCACAGAGGTATGGAGTCTATGGAACTGTCCAGAAAACACTGGTGCATAGTATAACTGATCCCCCATTCCGGATGCTGCTGCATATAAGCAACCTGGTGGGCAATTTTTTCAGGCGGCCAGATATCATCAGCATCCAGGAAGGCTATATAATCTCCCCGAGCATGTCTGATACCGGCATTGCGGGCAGCGGCTACCCCCTGATTGACCTGGCGAATAACGGTAACTCCTGGGTTAGCCGCAGCAATTTCTGCGGTATGGTCGGTGGAACCATCGTCTACCAGTATTATCTCCATGACTTTCCAACTCTGGTTGAATACCGACTGAAGGGTTTCCCGGATGAAGGCTTCTGCATTGCAGGCCGGGATAATTACTGAAATCAGAGGATCAGCCATGATTTGCAGCCTCCTCGGGAGAATTAAGGGTTGGTATCCATTCTTTCAGGAAAGCTACCATTCGATCATGATCAGCTCCCAGGAAAATACGATAGACCGGCAATGTGCGGCTAAGTTCAGCCATGGTATTTAACGTCTGCTCAGCACCGCCGGGGCAATATAGCAGTGTGCTGGGTGCCAGGGCCAGCATGCCCAACATGGCCGATGCCGGTTCGACCCGGGTGCTTCTTTCTTCACTGATACTTGGGATAAGCAAGGCGACCAGCGGCAAAGACGGGGTGATCATCTCCCGGGGCAGCAGCACCATCTGTTTTTCGCTGCTTTTATGGGGCATCCTATGTATGCTCGCGCCCAATGCATCAAATAATGGAACCATATCATCATTCAATTTGGCCGTGGCAAATATACTATGGGCTTCGGTTCTTTGATTAGTATCCAGGATCACATGATCATCTCCCAGATAGAGCAATCCACCAGCAAGGCAGCTGACGGCAATGGTTGATTTACCGCTGCCGCTTTTACCAGCCAGCAATACCCCCCGTCCCTGACAGCCTATGGCGGCGGCATGCAGCAGCTGCATACCATGGGCGATCCCCCACCAGTTTATAATGATACGCAGTGGTGCTGCCATCTCCCAGTAGGGAAGAGTCTCAAGATTTCTTACCCAAAAACAGGCGCGATCGAGAGATCGGTCCACTATGCTGAGAGCACCTTCCGCTGTTCGTTGCATAAAAATGTTTCTATCGGCAGAAATGTAGTTGCTGGCAGGTTCTTCAGGATAAGTGCCAAACCAGATGTCCTGTTCCAAAAGCCCTTCGGGCTCCTTTTCTATTACTCGGATCAACAGATCTGGATATGAGGTGGTATCAACCTCCAGATGAGCCAGGGCAGGATGGAGAGCTTGGTACAGATTGGGAGACGGGTAATGCACCTGTATAGTCCTTCCGCAGAGCAGATAGCTTACAGGTACAGGTGGGTCCTGTTTGAATTCATCAATACAGGCTGCTTCGATATGATCATAAATGCTGTTCAAATCGATCATGGCTGCTTTCCGGTCATTCCTTCTTAACTGGCCAGCCCGTCTCTCCCACTTCATGAATAGGATCGAGGACCAGCAGTTCCTGCATATCTTCAAAGCGTTCCATAGCCGGAGGGTCACCGAGGTTATCCAGGGCGCTCAAGTCCAGCGGGGTTTCCGGAGTTATATTGCAGGAAATGATCAATTCCTCCTGCAGCAGTTCATTTATAAATTCATCAATAGTTGAGCATCCGGATGTGACCAGGGGATGCCCCATTCTCTGCAGAGTCTCGCAAATTTCTTCAGCTCCAAAGCCTTGCAGCAGTGCTTCCCACAGGGCTCCAGCCGATGAATTGAGGCTGTAGTAAAATCCGGAATCCAGGTTAATGATTATCACTTCACCACCTATGGAATTACTAATAACTTTGGGGCTGTTAATGCGAAACATTCCTACACTCCGATCTATCCCAATATCAAGGAAATTATATCACATAGATGGATTGTGGTTCATCAAATTATGGCAGCTGACAGCTTCATTCAGCCACTCTGCATAAATGTCTGTTATTGATCTACTCGGACATTTGCAGCGCAGCCGGAACAGGGGGTCCGTCAACACCGTTGCAATGGGCACAGGCTGCCAGATAGGGCAGCTTGCCAAGAGCTTTCAACTCGTCACGGATCATCGGGAAGTCATGACGTCCCCGGATCTGAACAAAATCGTAGTCAGGCAGTTCAAACTGCCCGATTCGGGCGCCGTGTGCCGAGCGGGGACAGATAAAAAATTTCCCGTCTAATAAAGAATTACAGACCGTCCGGTTGCACCTGCGGAATCTGCGGCTCATGTTCCGGTCATCATCGGGTACTTTATGATCAAGACCGCCCAGGGCCGTCCAGTCAGGAGGAAAGTGTTTGAGCGGAATGCCTCTGTCATGAAGCATCTGCAGCAGCTTTTCCCGACGGGGAGCCAACTTCTCCGGGTACTCGCTTACAGTAACGTAAACACGGGGATGGCTCAATATATCTAGGGTATCTGGTTTGGGTATGATGGTGCCGTTGGTGACCAAGTGGATCATGCCAATTTTCGGCATCTCCAAAATAGTTCTCAGGACCTTGTTAAGGTCAGGATAAATCAGGGGCTCGCCTCCCATGACCAGAACTTTGTAAATCATGTCTGCACTGTCTGCCAGGGTCTGCAGATCCTGAAGGATCAGGTCAGCATCAAGGTGAGCCGGTTGACGGTAATATTGAATAAGGTTGGCACAGTCCCTGCATCGCAGATTGCAACAGGTGGTCAGTACAAACTCCACATGGGATATTATTAAACGGTGCTGCAAACTGTCGATCAAACCTGACAGAAACGAATAAGGAGTCAGAACCAACCGGTATAATTGTCTGGTCACAAACGGTTTGGCAAATACGCTATAGCGAAAATAAGCGTAGTCGTTATACCATTTTCCCGAAAACCTTTTCACCATTTACTCCTGTCCTCAGTTAGCTTGTCATAGCCGGGGCTTTGGGTATCCCTGCCACGTACTATACAAGGTAAGTTCTCTATAGAGACTCATACTCCTCCATGACAACTTCTGCAATCAAGCGGGATGCTCTGGCCAACGTGCTGGAGAACTTGTCTTTATGGGTTCCTGCTTCCTCAAAAGCCTTGAATTCTTCGGGATCTTTTATTAGGACATATCATAGCTTGTTTGATCTTGATAACAAGAAATCAGGGCGATTCAACCTCGGCCAGGGCCAGGTCCTGATAGGCATGATACAGATCACCGCAGAATTTGTCCCAGCGCTCACATACCTCCAGGGTCCTCTCGTCGCTGGAGAGCAAATCTGGATGAGCGAGAAGTTCCGCCATCTCATCGGCCAAAGACAGGGTAACCGCCTCCGGAGCGCCATGGAGGATACGCTCTACGAATTCACGGGGATCATACCACCTGGAAGCACGCTGGAAATCCCGGTGCATCTGGGTGAGCAGCACATTGCGGGGTCCTTCCCATAATTCATTGACTGCCGCATCACGATAGAGCCGGGGCAGGACCGAAAAATCCTCCATGACCCCATGCCCTCCAAAAACAGACATGGCCCCCCGGATGGTATCGGTAGAGTCCCAGGAGGCGGTTATCTTCTGGAGCATTATGAGTTCGCGGACTTCGAAACGCTTTTTCCTGACATCCTCTGGCTCTTCTTCGGCCAGGCCACCCTTCAGACCACCGGGAAGCTGTAAAAAATCCCGGTATAGTTTGAAAGCTCCGGCTGTCGTTCTCTGTGCACTTTTCTCCAATTTGCGTAACTGACTGGCTAACAGAGGGAACTGGCCTATCTTCACCCCGAATTGGTCCCGGAACCTGGCATAGTGCAGGGCTTCCCGCACGGCCCGGGTCATAAAGGCGGCAGCGGACAATCCAACGGTCAGCCGTGAAAAGGTCAGGACCACTCCTACTACGTTCGCTACTCCCCGGTCAAGAGGTCCTACCGGATAAGCTGTAGCCCCGTCGAAAGTTATTTCTGCAGTAGTCAGCTCACTGGTCCCCATTTTCCATTTTATTCGGTCAATGGTGTAACCGTTTCTTACTTCTTTTACCTTATTGCCGGGCAGCCAGGAGGGTATGACAAAAAGGGCTACATCTTCAGAACCCCGGGGCTTGGCTGTCACCATCGCATAATCGGCATGAGTGGCAGAACAGAAGAATTTGGTACCGTATAACCGCCAGGTTCCGTTCTCATTTACTGCTTCCAGCAGGTTGGCTGGAACGTCAGATCCCCCCTGTATCTCGGACAAATACTGAGCGCCGATGGCGAACTCGCCGTTGCAGCCTTCCTGCAGGTGCTGTAATATGTACTTCAATTCCGGGGTATCGGCATACTTTTCGATTATAGCTACCGCCCCTTCGGTACAGGTCATCGGGCAGCCGATACAGGCCTCTCCATTCTGATAGATCAGGTACATTTTGATCAGTTTCTCCCAGGGGGAAGTCCTTCGGGAAAAACAGCCCTCGGCAAAGATCTCTTTTTCCATGGTCAGTAGTTCTTGGGGACGGACTATGCGGTCGATTCGGTTCTTATGGCCATCATAATGTATCATATAGGGTCTTTCTTCAGGACGGGCAGAGGACTCCGCCATTTTACGCCAGCGAAAGGATACCTTCGGCGATATCTCCCGGGCAGCCTGATTCACTCTTTCTCGTTCTTCTCCGGTAAAACACTTGATCACCTGCTGGATAAAGAGATCATCCGCATAGAAATCAAAATTATTGCGCCACTCAAGGAATTCATTGAAACTATAGGGATTATCACGTGTAGGAAACGTCATTTTTTCAACCCCCTATCAATTCTCTAAAAAGGTTATTGTGAGATCAACACCATTTTACCATAATATTGGTATGCATTATCGGGTGTTCTAAGTCCACCGGAGACTATTACCATAAAGGACAGGGAAATATATCGATATGAAAACCTTGATGAAAAACCGGTTTTTTTTATTAGTCTTTTTATTGACGCTAGTCTTTACCGGATGCTCGCAAAAGGCCAACGTACCGGAAGGTTTTGTCTATGTTAAGGAAATGGTGCCCTCCGCTGAGCTGGACATCCGTTACTACGGCAGTAATAATTTTACCGGCAGGCCAGTAGCAGGATACCAGGCACCAGTTGCTATATTGACCATTGAAACTACCCGGGCCTTGGCAGATGCCAGTAAAGATCTGGCCGGGCAAGGTTATTCTTTTAAGATCTTTGATGCCTACCGGCCGCAAAAAGCTGTAAACGACTTTATACGCTGGGCCAAAGAACCGGACGAAGAACGGATGAAATCCAGGTTCTACCCACGGATAGAGAAAAAAGATCTCTTCTCACTGGGCTACCTGGCATTAAAATCGGGCCATTCAAGAGGGAGTACCGTCGATCTGACTCTAATGGACAAGAAGACAGGCAAAGAAGTCGATATGGGCAGCAGCTTTGATTTCCTGGATCCCATCTCCGCCCACGGCAGCTCGGATATAACACCAGTACAAACGGCTAACCGCCAATTATTGAAAAGCATCATGGAAAAACACGGCTTCAAATCGTATTCCGGGGAATGGTGGCATTACACCCTTATCAATGAACCGTATCCAAACCAGTACTTTGATTTTGACGTTGAACAATGATGGTATAATGCTGGTTACCAGGCGCTCAAGACCGTGCCCAGGAAACTCTTGGTGCGCTCCTGCTGCGGATTTGAGAGCACTTCTTCTGCAGTTCCCTGCTCTACAATGAGGCCGTCATCCATAAAGATGACCCGGTCGCTGACCTCACGGGCAAACCCGATCTCATGGGTGACCACTATCATGGTCCGATGTTCCAGGGCCAGGTCACGCATGACCCTCAAGACCTCTCCGGTCAGTTCGGGATCCAGCGCCGAAGTAGGTTCATCGAAACACAGGATATCCGGATTCATGGCCAGGGCACGAGCGATGGCTACCCTCTGCTGCTGGCCGCCGGATAATTCAAAGGGATAGTTATCCGCTTTATGGGAAAGCCCTACCTTTTCCAGGAGTGTGCGTGCAATGGCCTCCGCCTCTGCCTGGTCAGCCTGCTGAACTAATAAAGGAGCCAGAGTGAGGTTTTGCATGACTGATTTATGGGGGAAGAGATTGAAATTCTGGAATACCATGCCCATTTTGCGGCGCAGTCGGGCGATATCCTTCTCATCACGATAGCAAGCCCGGCCATGGGCATCGTTCTCCGTCATGGCCTCGCCTTCGATTTCGATATATCCGCGGTCTATTGTCTCCAGACGGTTCAGGCAGCGCAAAAATGTACTCTTGCCGGAACCCGAAGGGCCGATAATGGAAATGACCTCGCCCTTATCCACCTGCAGGGATACGCCTTTTAAAACCTCCAGGTGATCAAAGCTTTTATAAATATCCAGGGCCTGCAGCATATACATCTTCTTTCGCTCCTAACGGTAGTAATCGAATCTGGATTCCAGCCACTTGAAGAACTGCTGGACAACGGCGGTCATCACCAGATAAAATACTGCCGCCACGATAAAAGGCACAAAGGTGCCGTCCCGCATTACCGCCGATTTGGCTACCCTTAACAATTCACTTATGGCCAGTACATAGATCAAGGCTGAATCCTTTACCAAATTGATGACTTCATTGCCGATAGGCGGCAAAACACGTTTGTAGACCTGGGGCAATATTATCTTGGTCATGGTCTGCCGGCGGCTCAGGCCCAGAACATCGGCTGCTTCATATTGTCCCTGATCGATAGATTGAATACCGGAGCGGAATATTTCGGCCAGATATGCACAGTAATTCAGAACAAAAGCCAGGAGCGCGGCGGAAAATCTCTCCATGCGTAAGCCCACCGTCATGAGCCCGAAGTATATGAATAGCAGCTGCAGCAGCAGTGGAGTCCCCCGAAACAGCCAGACATAGAACTCCATGAACCAGGCCAGCGGTTTAAAGCGAGACAGTCTGGCGATCCCCATTAGGATACCCACTGGCAGCGCTATGACCAGGGTCATAAAAAATAGCTGCAAGGTAACGGTCCAGCCCTTTAACATCGGCGGCAGCAACATGGCGACGTAGTCCATAATCTTCCCCTTACATTTAAGAAGGGACAGGCTAACAATGATATTGCTAACCTGTCCTCTAACTCAAACTATTTCTTGATGATATCTTCCCCGAACCATTCCTTTGATATCTTGCCGGCAGTACCATCCGCCTTCATTTGATTCAGGACCTTCTCCAATTGTGCCTGGAAGGCCTTGTCGGTCATTCTCATACCCACACCGAAATCCTCGGTCCCAAAGTTATCGGTGAGTATCTTATATTCGCCGGGGTGTTTGGAGATATAATAACGTCCTACCACTTCATCAACCACTACGGCTTGCACCCCGCCACCCTTGAGGTCGCGCAGGGCCAGGTCATTGCTTTCGAACTCCCGTAGATTGTCCTTTACCACTTCGTAAGTAGCCTTATCCGATTCAACCGCCTTTATCGCGCTGCTGCCGGCCTGGATACCGATCTCCTTGCCAGCCAGATCCGCCTTGCCTTTAATGGCAGAGTCAGGAGTTACCACTATTATCTGATGATCAGACATATAAGGCGTAGAAAACAGGATCTGTTTCTTTAATTCGTCGGTAATGGTCATTCCATTCCAGATCACGTCAATATTGCCGCCGTTCAATTCCTCGACCTTGGTCTCCCATACTATGGGCTGGAACTCGACCTTCAATCCCATACGCTTGGCCGCCTCTTTGGCCATATCGACATCAAAACCGACTATGTTGTTCTTCTCGTCCCGGAAACCCATCGGAGGAAAAGCATCATCCAAACCTACCGTAATGGATCCCTTTTCCTTGATATCGGTCCAGGAGCTGTCAACCGGGGCTTTGGTTTCTTCCTTGGTGCCGGCCTTGGAACCGCATCCTCCGATCAGGAGTCCCAAAGCCAGACAGATCGCAAGAATAACTGCTACCTTCTTCTTCAATACGACAACCTCCCCATATAAAATTTGACTGATAGTTACCCTAATTCTAGATTAGTGAAATAAATAAGTAAAGGCAGTTAAAAGCGGAGAAAAACTATTAATATAAGGCGTTGCACCCAGTTATTCTTCAGCTGTCCACCTGCCTTCCCGTCAATAATCAGCAGCATCAGCGGCGTGTTGTAAAAACCGTTCCCTTTATGGCAAATATTTAACTGAGGCCTTTCGTGAGTACATATCCTGGTCAGCCTGACGGAAGACCTCCTTCATTGGTTGTCCGGAGCTTTCACGGAAGCAATAGCCGAGACAGATACTGAGTGCAGTGCTGTCCCCGGAAGTTTCGCCACAATTGGCCTTGATTTTCTCCAGTATCCTGAGTACATCTTCCTCCCGGACCTTCTCCAATATGATTGCATACTCATCCCCGCCGATCCTGGCTACCATGTCACCATTACGCACCGCGTTTTTCATAGCTGACGCCGCCCGTCTGATCAAATCATCACCAGCTGCATGACCATAAGTATCATTGACATGCTTCAAACCATCAACATCACCAATGATCATAGCCAGGGGAAAGGTCATCTCCTCGTCATTATGGCGCATGACCTCTTCAAAATAATAGCGGTTGTATAGTCCGGTCAATTTGTCGGTCAAAGCTATCTTTTCAATCTTCTTCTTGGCTTTTTCCAGGGCAGTGACATCAGTGAAGATATCTACAAAACCAGCGATCTTACCGTTAGCTTCGGTCACTGTCTGTGATTCCAGCGACATAACCATGTTATTCCGGTCAGGCAGATCCACCGACCAGTAATCTGGCAGCCTTGGATCCATGAGCTTAATGGGCAAGGCCTGCATGATCATGTCGCGCTTTTGCCCCCACATAGCTCCTACCCCCATTCCGGCCAGTTCTACGGCAGCATGATTGGCATCAGTTAGCTGACATTCTCTGTTATAAATAAAGATAGGGTTGGGCAGGCTGTCCACTAATTTGATCCGGGCCAGAGGGACCAGATCATAGGCTGAATAGTAGAAGACCGCATAAACGAAGAACATTATAGAGGCCGTAAAGGCAAATATCGTGAGATCGTATGCCCGGATCCATCCCATCAGATCAATGATGTTGGTGACCACCGGGAAGATTATAGCAACCAAATATATGCCAGTCTGCATGCGGTTCTGATTGGATTTTCTCAGATAGTGCTGCAGAAGCAGAAAGATGCATATCCCCCACAGGGTGTAGGAGTAGATACTGTGCACATAAAACCAGTAGTTGTTGAACGCATCGATATAAAAGGTACCATCAGGCTGGTAGAGAATATGGAAGTCCCGGCGAAAGATGTGATGCCAGCTGTTGGTCTGCGAGATAAGTATAGTAAGGAAGGGGATGATACTTAGTAAAACGATGTTTTTGAAATGAGCCAGGTATCCCCAACCGATATGGTGGGCTACAATGACCAATACCGCAACTGGCAATAAGGCGGCTCCAATAAACTTTGCCTCATGAAAGATGATGGCCGTTGACGGATCGGTAGTCAAGGTGCGCAGAGTAATGCTTATGCACCACTGCAGGGCCAGAAGGCTGACCAAGGCCAGACCGCCCGCCGCAGTCTTTCTTCTGCGCTTGACCAGTATGAAGAAAAACATACCCGTATTTATCACCGACAATAAGATCATTATGTTTGATGTTGAAACCTGCACCATAGGTCGGTCACCCATCCGTTTAAGATTACTGTCTGATCATAACATTTCCTGGCAGGCGCAGATATTGTGGCTTTCCAATCAAATCAGTCTTCCAGCACCCGTTTAAGGAACTCACGGGTACGGTCATTACTGGGATTATTGAATATCACCTCGGGTACATCGTCCTCAACGATGACACCGGCGTCCATAAAAACTACCCGATTGGAGACGTCACGGGCAAAACCCATTTCATGGGTGACCACCAGCATAGTAAGACCGCTTCTGGCCAGGTTCTTCATAACCTTCAAGACCTCACCAACCAGTTCGGGGTCCAACGCACTGGTCGGTTCGTCAAAGAGCAGGGCCTCCGGTTCCATGGACAGAGCCCGGGCAATGGCCACTCGCTGCTTTTGCCCGCCGGAAATCTGGTTGGGTTTGGCATTGATGAATTGTGACATTCCCACCTGTTCCAGGTATTGCATGGCAGTCTTCTCCGCTGACACCCTGTCCTTTTTCAGTACCTTTACCTGTCCCACCACACAGTTTTGCAGTACGGTCAGGTTATTGAACAGATTGAACTGCTGGAATACCATACCCAGCTTGGTACGGTACATGGCATTGGTCATATCGTGTTCAAGAATGTTCTGGCCATGGTACAGGACCTCCCCGCTGGTAGGGTATTCCAACAGGTTCAGGCAGCGCAGCAGGGTCGATTTCCCGGATCCGCTGGCTCCGATGATGCAAACCACCTCACCCTTACTTACCGAGAAATTGATATCCTTCAAAACCTCATTATTGCCAAACTTTTTGCGCAGATGCCTTACTTCAATAATCTTGTCCA
>JBLMZJ010000105.1:0-23825 GCA_050258735.1 Deltaproteobacteria bacterium
TCAGGAGGCATAAACTATGGCCCAAGCAGATGGCAAAGCTCTGCCCGCATACGATGTTTTTATAAGCTGCCGCAATGTTGAGCCGGACCGTACTATAGCCCGGCACCTGTACGAAGAACTGAATAACTACAAAATACCACGTGGCCTACTCCCGCGGGGTGTTCCGCCAAAACTGCAAGCCATTTATCTGGATGAGCAGGAGGATACTCTCACCAGTGCCCTATCGGATGAAGCTGAGTCAGCACTGAGGAATTCCCGTTTTTTTATTTTGATTTGCTCCCCGCGCACCCCGGGATCACTCTGGATAGAAAGATTGATCGAGGTTTTTCATGAAGAGGGCCGTTACGGTAAAATACTGCCCTTGCTGATCGAAAAGGAATGCGCCGATTCTTTTCCGCAGCCTATGCGGCGATCAGAGACATATACCCGGATAGTAAATGGGATACCGGTAGAAAAAGAGATAATAAGAGAGCCTCTGGCGGCAGATATTCGCCGGGACAGTCTGGAGGAGTCGCTGTTAGCACTAAAGGGCGACGAGAAGCTGCGTTTACTGGCTCCGATCATAGGCTGCCGCTTTGACGAACTAAAACAGCGCCATCATCACCGGGTCATGAGAAAGTACAAGGCCCTGGCTGTTACCATACTGGCAGCTGGAATTTTATTTGGCGGCGCTAGCTTTTGGGTCTGGCAGTCTGCAGAACAGCATCGTGTTAAAGCAGAAAAACAATACCTTTTGAGTATTAAGGCCAACCATATTATCGAACAGGATCTCCTGAAAAGCTTCAAATCCAATCCGGCGGCTGAAGCGCAGGTAAAAGCAATATTATATAAAGAGATTGTCGATATGTCGGAGACTTCTAATAGTGAGTATATCAATAAGATAAGAATGTATCGTCACTTCGGCTATGTTAATCAAGCTAACGAGACCCTCGCAAAATTACATAAAGCAGTTTTAGCTCATTCTACTCCGAACAAGAGTTTATTGTCTTCTTATGAAGCCCGGATGATGCAATTAAATGCTTATAGCAAACAGGTAGGCTATGACCGGGGAATTTTTATTGCGGAAGTGGTTCCCGGCAGCCCTGCAGCTGCGGCTGGTCTGCAATACGCCGATATTCTAGTGAAAATAAATGGCGATCCACTTGAATTGACCAATACCGACAATCAGTTAAACACACCTCTTTTCCGGGAACTGGCAACTGCTAAAAACATACGATTCACGGTTTTGCGAATAAACCAGAACGATCAGCTGCAAAAAATGGATCTGGAATTTGAGCAGGAGCCTAAAACACCCTGGGACTGGTTGCGGCATCCCGAAATAGACTGCTACAAACAATTAAAAGACTGGGGAATTCCCTGGATAATCAGGATATAACCATTAAATAGTTGAATCTGAATTGTGAGGTAGGAAACATGCAGGAGAATACGGGATACACCTACGATGCTTTTATGAGCTACCGTCATGCCATTCCCGATAAGGATCTAGCCGGGCAAATGCATGCTATGCTGGAAAATTACCGCTTGCCTTTTTCCTTGCGAAGATATCGGGATATAAGGAAAGGCCTTTTGTTCATGGATAAAGCAGAGTTGCCGGTCAGCGAGGACCTGCGGCGAGATATTGAAATGGCTCTGGATGCATCCCGCTATCTTATTGTGGTCTGCTCCCCCCGCACACCAGGTTCAGATTGGATAGATTGGGAGATAGACCATTTTCTTGAGACGAATTCTCCGGAGAAAATAATAATTCTTCTGATTGATGGCGATTTGGAAACCAGCCTGCCCGAACCCCTGAAGTTTTTTATGATAGGGACTGAGAATGAAGCTGGCTCATGGTCTATAGAAGGCCCCCGGCCTTTGCTGGTGGATATGAGAAGCGGCAGCCCAAAAGAACAGCGACGGGTGATGCGCCAGGCAGCGTTAAGCGTAATCGCCGCTTTTGTCAATTGCGATCCTTCTGAGATAGAAAAGGCCGATAGACGCCGCAGTATTGCCCGCAATTCCTTAATAGTTGCAGGTGTGGCAGCGCTATTTGTTTTGTTCGGTTTTTTCAGCCTGCAACAGATGCGCTACGCCAAGGAGCAGGAACAAATTGCCCGTAATGCCGAGGCTTCAACTCTAAGATACATAGAATTTTTAACCTATGATGTCCAAGATCAATTGGCGGGGATTCCCGGTACCATTTCCATACGTTCCCGCATGACCGAAAAGAATATTCAACTGTTGAATGAAATAATGCAATTAGATAGCGCTAGCCCGGAAGCGGACCGGGAGCGCAGTTCCATTCTGGGCCGCTCCGGAGACTTGTGGCAGACTATGGGCAAGGTCGATAAAGCATGTATAGCCTATGAGCAAGCCCTGTCCCTGGACCTGAAACTGGAAAAGGACAAGAATAATAAATATCATACTCCCCGTGATACTGTTATAGGCTATAATCATCTAGCTGAAATACGTATGGCACAGGGCAAGGTAGATCAGGCAAAAGAGGCGATTCGTGAAAGTTTGCGGCGCGCCCGCAAACTGGCGAAGAGTAAGCCCGGACAGGGAAGTCAGGAGGACTTGGCCTTTGTTCTGGAGAAAACCGGCTGGATCTGTCAGAGCAGCGGAGACTGGACTGAAGCACAGAATGCCCTGGAGGAAGCCGGAGAGATAAGGCGTAAAATAGCAGATCAGCAGGATACTGCGGCGGCCTGGGAGGCATTGCTGGGAACGAATGAAAGCTTAGGTCAGCTATACTTTTCAATCGGCAGCTACAGTAAAGCTCAGAAATTGTTCCATGAAGATCTTGCCCTTGCGACGCGCAAGCTGGATATGAATGAGCTGAGCACCCAGTGGGCTTTATGGAATTTGAATTCCAACCTGGCTACGGTTAGCATGGATAGTGAAGACCTGGCCGGGGAAAAAAGGGCAGTCGGTGAAATGCTGGCATGGTCCAAAAGGATGGCTCAAGATTACGAGGATAAGCAAGCTCAGGGGATATTAGGGCTTTCTTATACTACATTGGGCAACTTATATCAGTCCAGAGGCGATTATGATTCAGCACAAAAGTCTTATGAACAGGCGAAGGCGTGTCTGCAGCCGTTAGTAAGCAAAACATATAACAGAGATGTTCAGCTCAGTATGTTGATGTTACATGGTTTTATGTGTGATATGGCATATAAACAAGGCGATAATATTCGGGCACAAGCGGAGTTTGCCCAGAAACAAGCTATCATTAATGGTCTGCCTGACATTAATAGTGATTATAGTGCCGCCTGGGAAATGGCAAACCTTTACTATCAAAAAGGTACGCTTAGCCTGTCTCAGAATAAAAAGTCCCAGGCATTAGGGGATTACCAGCAATCGGAGAAGGCTTTTACCAAAATTGCCAAGGGTCAGAAGGGTGTCAGTTCCGAGCAAACTAAATGTGCGGCTTGCTGTGTTAGAGCCTGGATCAATATTTTAAACAATAAACCGGAACAAGCCTTGCGGGAGGCGCAAAACGGTGTGGCATACGACCCTTACGATCGCTTTACTATCGTTCGAGTAAAAATGGCACATGCCTACCTGCTTTCCAACCAGCGTGAAAAAGCGCTGCAAATGTATAAAAAATACCGCGATCAACGGGTAAATAACTATACATTTTTTGCCGATCAGGTTCTACAGGATTTCAAGGATTTGAGGAAAGTTGGCATCACTCATCCGGATATGGAGATAGTTGAAGCCATGATGCGCCCGGCATCGGGAGGACGTCTGCTGGCAAATGCAGAACAAAAAGCAGCTAAATAGATAGATGGGTTGATTATTTATTGTTTTGATGCGCAAGTTTATGTAAAATTCTAAACAGATTATTATCCGGTAATAATATATACTAAAGCATATAAGAGGTGGAAAGGCGGAAATCTTATGACATACCAACCTCGAGTCATTGACACTTCTCAAGTGGAACTAAATGAAGAGATTTTGGCCCTTACAGAATTACTGGCGAAGAATGCTCATGATATATGGGCCAAGCAGCGTATTTCCGAAGGCTGGCGGTTGGGACCCAAACGCGATGACCAGAAACTAGAGCACCCCTGTCTGATAGCTTATGAAGAGCTGCCGGAATCAGAAAAAGAATATGACCGCAATGCGGCCATGCTGACGTTAAAAGCTATTGTAGCTCTGGGTTATAAGTTTGTAAAAGAATAACATTACAGCAGTCCGTAATAAATGTTTTATGGATACTGTACAAATAGTTACGATTCAAAATCTACATAAAGCATCCCCGAACATCATATGACCTGGCCGATAGAGGTACTATATTTCTACACTTTTGTTAATCGGTCAGGTCATTTTGCATCGGTGTAAGGCTACTCTAGCTTGCCCCCGCATTCCGGACAGAATTTTGACGGGATCACCAGTTTGCTCCCGCAGGCAGGGCAGAATTTTGCATCCATACTGGCGGCAATAAGAGGATTATCCTTTATGGCTTTCTCGGTCATCGACATAAGGACTTCGCCGATTTTATTCAGGGCTTCATCGTCCAGGTTGGCTTGCTGCACCAACCCCCAGATCTGGGTCAGCAAAACCGGCCAGGCGATAAACAGCATGACCGCGCTGGGAATAGCCTGCAGACCAAAGATACCCACGTCGGCCTTAGCGGTAGTCGTGTTGCCCTGCGGTTCTATTTCGATGTTCAAGGCGGTTTTTAATCCAACAACACTCTTAAAAATACCCCCTTTGCTGATACTGACATGCCAGCCGTTGGTGATGGTCTTTTCGCCCTTTACCTCATAACCCTGTTTTTTGTAGTATTCCATTAATTCCTCGGCTACCGGTGTCAGATCGGCAACCTTTATATTGAACGTGCGTATTGAAGCAAAAACACCCATTCCCCATCCTCCTATCCTTTAAAGGATCTTTTCATGCAATTTACGGGATACCGCATAGAGCACGCACAATTCACTAAGGACCTGTGTAACCAGCTCTTTGGTCGCGGGGTCCAACTTGCCCTCCAGTTCCTTCATTAATTCAACCACTCGCTGGGATTGCTCCATTACTTCACCAGGGGTAACGATGCCATCCTCCATGATCTTGATAAATGAGGGTGATTCAGCCACATATTCGTCCAGCAGCAGAATCCCGGTCTCGGGGTCAAACCAGGGTTTTTCCATAACCTTTCTCCTTTCATTCCAGCTTTTTTTCCGGCGCCTATGCCTCAGGGCCATGCAGGGGATTCCCGCAATAATAACAAAAAGACCATTCCGGCTTGATGAACTTGTTGCACTGGGGACATTTCAGGCCACTCTCTTCATCTTTCATGGCCTGAATAACCTTTTGAAAATGACCATCCTGCTCCCACCTGAGTATCTCCCGGGTCCTGACGGAAAGGAACGGATGGTTCTGGTTCATAATGGCATAACCCTGCAGGGCCTTATCCCACCAGGATTTTTCAAGCAATTGGTCAAAGGCCTCGGCCTGTTTGATATATAAATCGATATTTACCTGATCGGTGATGGATTTAGGCCCTCCGGCCAGGCGTATCATAGTTTTTACCACAGGATCGACCTTTTCCAGAGCTATAGCCGCGGCCCGGTCTGCGGATAACTCACTGCGCCTTTCCCAATACATTAGGGCCAGGGTAACCGGGGTGGCAACTGCAGCCAATGGTCCAAATATCTTGGCGCCATATTGGATAAACATACTGGCCATAGTATGATACAAAACGTGATGACACGCTATATGACCGCATTCATGAGCCAGCACAGCCCGCAGTTCATCTTCATCCATGTATTCAACCAGTCCCGAAGTCACCGTGACAAAAATCCTGGTATCACCATAGGTATAGGCATTAGGGCCAGGGTTCATTTCCAGGTATAGCTCAGGGACGGGTATCCCCAGCCTCTCGCAGATAGGCGGAAGTAAATTATAGATATGAGGCAATTGTTCCGGACCCAACAGGATCTTTTGGGCCATGTTCATGCCATAAAACAGGTGCTCCGGCATGGTGCTTACAAAAGCCTTGACCAGGGAAGGGAATATTGGCAACGACCGCATATTATCCAGGGCAGTTTTGTCTTCGGGATGCATATAATCATTGGGCGATATAGGCATATGATCCTCCTGTGACAGATGTTTTCAAAATAACAACCGGGGTCTGATACGGGAATATCAATAATCATTCCACATTTGTTGTAGATTTCCTGCCGGAGTATTGCCGGATAACAAAGATGGTTATAAATGAATTTATCATAAAAAAAGGATATTCGTATCAATAGAGAAAATATACTTTAGCAGAACATATTGCTGCCCCAACGAAAGTTCCAGGAGGTAAATATTTTGGAGAGATCAAAAACCCCTCCTAAAACCACCCTTACCTTGCGGGTGGGGGTTACCGGGCATCGGCCGGAAAACCTGAATAATGCCGACCTCTTAGTGCTCAGAGGCAAGATCAATGAAATATTGGCAGTGTTAAAAGAACAGGTCACGGAAATCCATAAAGAACATGGTGACCTTTATAATGGCGCCCGTCCCGTTCTGCGCATAATTTCTCCCCTGGCCGAGGGCAGCGACCGAATCGTGGCGGGCGAAGCCCTTAAAGCTGGTTTTGAACTGCAATGCCCCCTGCCTTTTGAGCGGGCCGAGTATGAACATGATTTTACCGCCCCGGAATCCAAGCAGGAATTCCGGGATCTATTGGGGCAGGCCACCAGTATTTTTGAACTGGACGGCGACCGCCATGAAATCGGCAAATCCTATCAGATGGTAGGGCAATTGGTCTTGAATCAATGCGATCTGCTGATCGCCATATGGGATGGTCAGCCCGGGCATGGCCTGGGCGGTACCTATCAAATCGTGCAAATGGCCAGAAAGCAAACGGTTCCCTGCCTGTGGATCAATGCCGGGGCGCCGCATAAAATAACATTTCTCGACCAGCAACATACCCATCCGGAATGGCAGGTCCAACTCGGGAGCTGGCTGGAACACCTGCTGGATCCGCCGGGAACCATCCCGGGGACTGTGGAAACCAAAGACGAAAAAGCCAGCCGGAAAGCAGCCGGCAATGCTCAGCTTGATGCCTATTTTCACGAAAGGCAGCGCAGCTTCAACTATGGTTTCTTTTATAAGCTCTTTCTGAAGATACTGGGCAAAAGCAAAACCAATCCGCCGCTGTTGCTAAAAGATTTTGAAGCGGCCACCGCCGGGGAGTATGAGGAATTATGGCGGGATAAGCCGATAGCCCAATCCAGTTTGCCCGCCTATATCACCAAACATTTTCAGGATCATTTTGCCTGGGCGGATAAGCTGGCGGATTATTATGCCGATCTCTACCGGAGCTCTTTTGTGTTGAACTACCTGTTCGGCGGTCTGGCTGTGCTATTTGCCTTGCTGGGCTTCGCCATGGGCTTGACGGAAGAAGATGCATCATACAAGATACCCTTTATTTGTGAGCTGGTGCTCATCCTGAGCATCATCATCAATACCATGGTGGGTAAGCGGCAGCGCTGGCATGAGCGCTGGATCGATTACCGCCTGTTGGCGGAATTACTGCGCAATATGGTCACCCTGTCACCGCTGGGCTTGGTAGGGTTGTCCTTCCGTATTCCAGCGCATAACCGCCAGGACGATGTCAACAATTCCTGGCTGAACTGGCATTTCAGAGCCATCGTCCGCCAGGCTGGACTGATCAACGCCCGCGTCAACCAGGAATTCCTGAGCGCCATCGATAGTTTTCTATTAAAAGAAATCGAAGGGCAGATAAAGTTTCATGAGGGCAATAGTCAGAAGTATGAAAGGGTAACTCATATCCTCCACCGAACGGGTCTGGTACTGTTCGGTGCCACGTTGGTAGGCTGTATCATCCATCTGAGCTATCATGAAATAGTCCTCAGCCGTTGGCTGACATTTGCAGCTGCCGTCCTGCCGGCCCTGGGCTCTGCCCTGGTGGGGATACTATATCAGGGGGAATATGAAAGACTGATCAAACGGTCGGAAGCCATGGCCGCACAATTGCATAATATCACAACCAATATTGACGTTTCCGGCCGAGCGCCCTCCTATGAAGATATCAGCAGTACCGCCTACCTGGCCGCCACTACCATGGTAAACGAGGTCCTGGACTGGCGCATCATGGTCCAGGCCAGGCCGCTGCAGCTGCCGTAAGGCCAAACCGAGAAGGGGGGTTATTTTATCCGAAAGCATCCAGATATCAGGGATATTTATTCCCCGACATAGTATTGATCAGATTCTTCTTTGGTAAGTTCGCGACCCATAAGATATTTATGCGCATAATCTACCATTTCTTGAGTGTTAGAAAAAATATTATAAATCACGGCTGTTTTCCCATTCGAAACCACTACTTTTTTACCATCGGGAGCAAAAACTGCATCTGTTCTATTTAACAAGCCCCCCTCTGGGCCCTCTGGATTATCCAGAATTATTAATTGGTTACCACTGTTAACATCCCATATGCGGGTTGTCTTATCATCAGATGATGATATAATTCTTTTATTGTCCATACTAAATCGAGCACTACATACATTATCTTTATGTTTATCTAATACCTTGAGCTGTTCACCACTTTGTGCATTCCATAATCTAACAGTATTATCTGAAGAAGCAGTGACTATTAAACTACTATCGGGACTGTATTCCGCACTATTAACTCTTCCGTTGTGTTTGTTCAAAACCATTAGTAACTGGCCGTCCTTGCATCGCCATATGAATACTTTGGCACCAGATATAGTTAAAACGTACTTCCCATTCGGACTAAACTCTGCGTTCTTAACTTCTTCCGGGTGCCCTTGCAGATAATATAAGGGGTCCCCGGTTTTAACATTCCAGATTATAGCTTTTTTATCCCATGAGGTCGTTACCAGCATACTATCATCTGGACTAAATTTAGCCGAAATGATATCGTCCGTATGTTTATTTAACTCGAATCTTTTCTCCCCAGTTAATATTATCTGGGATCCATTTATTTTTGCGGTTGTTTTTAAATCATGGCTTTTTACGTAAATATGGAGCGGTTCAGACGCTAGTGATGTTTCTGATAATTGCTCCCCGGTTTCCGAATCATAGATGTGCTGGAAATAATAACTGCATATTTTAACAGCCTTTCCTTGAGGCTCAAAATTCATTCTGCAAACTTGGGTTTCATAAAAAGGTAAAAATATTTGAGTATCTGATTTAGCTATGTTCCATATCTCCACCGTTCCATCATAAAAAGATACATTCAATATTTTTTCACCATGTTTATCGAAACTGGCATATATAGTAGGTCCAGAATTTTTATCAAATGAAGCGATTAAATCTCCGTCTTCAATGTCCCAGACTTTAGTTATCTTATCCATACTATAGGTCAAAAGAAATTTATTATCAGGGCTTAATTCTAAACCGCAATAATCTCTGGGATAAACGTTACCGCTTTGTTTCAATCGATATAATTCTTTTCCGGTTTGGATGTCATATATTGTAGCCTGGCCATCTCTATCTCCGATAATCAGTTTTTTTCCATCAATGCTGCTTTTGATTGCATCATAAAATGTATAGCTAGATAAATCTATAGTTCTTAACTGATTTTCATTGACACTCATCAGCATAACTGTTTGTCCTGATGCGTAAATCAGCTTACTATTATTATTTGAAAAAGCAAAATAATCAGAACTGTCATATTTTCCGGAATAACTGGCCAGCGTTTTATTATTGGCGGGATCTATAACTGTAATTGTATCCTTGAATCGTAAACCAATTAATGAACCATCGGAATTTAGAACACATTCTTCCATAGGTTCTTCCGTTTCGAAAGAATTAAGGATTTGACATGTGTCTGATTTCAGAAAATAAGCCTTTCCCGCAGAATATATAATTAGCTTGGTCCCATCCTTACTAAAATTATATTTTACCCATGTGTTAGGAGGGCTGATTTGCATAATCACTTGCCCATTTTCAAGTGAACGAATGATTATTTCTCCGTCAGTTGTTTCTGTAATAATACGATTGGCTTCTTTTGAAAAAACTAAATCTTTTATTTTGTCTAGATCGTACAACGTTTTTCCTGTTTTTAAATCATGGGCAATAATTCGATATTCTTGGAATATAAAGCCTCTTTTAAAAATTGATTCTTCGATCAATATTTGATTGCTATTGGCCATAAATACTGCCGATGATATGTGAGACTGTGCTTTGAATGAGTCTAATAATAACCCAGTTTTTGAATCCCACACTTTAACCGCTGAATCAGATTGGGTAAGGACCTTGCTTCCATCCCCGCTGAACTCTGCATAACCTACTTTACTATGTCTTATTCTAGTGATCCCTGTTAAGCCTTCACCTTTTTCATATATGTGGCAGATTGAGTTTAAAAAAGGTTTATATCTTGATATTGAATTATATAATGCGCTTTCAGCTTCAGGTACGAAAGGTTTTTCAGGATATTGCAGACTTTGGGGAAGAGCTTTTAGAGCTAACAACATGCCCATTATCTTATCTCCTTTTTCCACCTCTTGAAACGATAGATTAGATAAATACATGGACTGATTTCTAAGAGCCTGATCTCTTTGGGCCAGAGCCAGTTTCTCATTAGATTCGGCCAATTCTTTCTGCAGTTCAGCTATTTTAGCCTGTTTTACGGCTTCATTTCCATATTTTTGGGCCAAGTTTTTCTGCCTCAAGGTTTCTTGGATCTCTTGTTTAAGCTTTATATTGATTTTTTCTAAATCGGCATTGTTCTTTTTTATTTCCTGATTCTTCTTATCTAATTCCCGGTTTTGCTTATTGAGTTGTTCGTTCTGCCTGGTAATTACGTTCGCCTGCGATAAGGTGACTCCGCCGAAGCCGGCCAGGATAATTGAGGCGAGTAAAGCCATTCCTATCGCGGTTTTAATAACTTGTTCCCGGTGGCGCCGGCGCAAATCATCAAAACGCACCCCCAATATAGGTGCAAGCAGCCTCAATTTTTCTACCTTTAGCTTTTTCCACCTTTCCCAGGCGCTTGAACTGCGGATATCAGCCGCCAGCGGCTCTACGTCATGCTCTATTTCCGAAATGGTACCGTCAGGGTTGGTTATCTGCTCCTTATAAAAGCGCAGCGGCTGAGGGAAAGACTCCGCCGGCTCTCCTTCGATCAATATGGATAATACTTTGTCATTACCGTGTATCTTTCTAAAAATCTCGATTTCACTGCAGCAATACTGTGATAATGGTGTGCGGGGGGAACATATTACGATAAGGTATCTGGAACTCTCCAGAGCCCGCTTGATATTATCGCTCAGATTACCGGACGTCGGAAGTTCCTCCTGATCCCGGAACACCCGCCGGATCTTTTTAATACCGGTCTCTTCCTGTATGCTTTTCGGAATCCGGTAGTTTTCTAAAAGATGATGCAGTTTTTTGGCAATAGTCAGGTCAGGCTCCGTATGCCGGTAGCTAATGAAAGCATCATATTCGTATTGCCTGGATTTATTACTCTCTTTTGCTGACAACCCAAGTCCCCCCAGTGTATTTTTAACTAATTAATCTCATTACTGTATTGATCCGCATATTCCTGCCATGGGTTGGCATTTCATTCAACAAACCTGACCGAAGAAATGATCCGGTCGACATCTGATTGTTTCAGGTGGGGCCCCTCTATGATAATGGAATACATCTGATTATGATCATCAGTGAACTCGGTCACCGATGCCCGCTCCGGTCCATCAGCATATACCATTCCAGGCGGGACCTCTTCGACATTGGCGGGAAACTGGATGCCATCAATGCAGGATGTGGTCAGATGGCAGATAGGGTACCCCGAGTTTTCCAAAATTTCTGCTTTAAGAACTACCTGCAGAAGATTTTTCATGGCTTTCTGTCGGGGCATAAACAAGCGTATCTGATCGGGGCTGCTGTTCAGTATGGGGGACAGGGCCGCGTAATACCCGGGGGTTGACTGATCATCATATACCAGATTCCGCAATGTCCGGCCTTCAGCCTCTGTAAACCAATATATCCGGTTGCTTATATGTGCGTATTTATAGACTCTAATGGCCTTCTCCCCTGAAAAATGGACATTAATATTATCTTCCTCGCGTTTTACTTGGAGATAGGTTTCCCAGGGGCTGCTGAACGAAAGATTGAAACATTTGATCGTGTCGCCCTGGGCCGGGCTGTTCTCATTTATATGCCGGGTTACCGGCTTCTCATATAACCGCGGGGCCGCTGACCGGCAAAGACCGCCTAATTTCATAGTTGTCAACATAAGCTGGGGAAGGGCGGCGCAGACCACCAGCGCCACAAGCAAAACCACGGCGGCACCTCCTCCGGTAATCCTGGCCGTCCGACTCCAATCGACCGACCGGCAGGTCTGTATGAAAGAACGGTTGGTGTATCGGCAAATTATCAGCCAGAGCAGGGTATAGATCACCAACGCAGCCAATAACAAGCTCAGCAGATACACTGGCGCAGTATGGAACAGCCCCCGGCTGTGAAGCTTCCAATTCACCACTTGGGACAGACATATAGAGATCAGGATCAGGGCGATATTTTGGATCGCCGGGAATATGATCAGCTTCTTTTTTTCAATACTGTTAGCGGTGAATGCCTTGACCGTTATAAAGAATATAAGGCAGATCATGGCCAGGAGCAGCAGGTTTTCGAAGGTATAGTAGGGATCAAGTACAGTCATATGTTGGAGGATCTTATCGGGAATTTCATAAATATAACCGTTTAAAGTGTAATTTCTCAGATTGGGGAAACGGCTGGCCCGATCCAAATAATCGGGGATGCTGAGATAGCTGGCGATCGATCGGAAGCCGTCTTCCAGGTAGCTGGTATGTGCCATGATACTTCCGGTTATTTTAGCGTTTGAGCCGGGCTGGCGCAGCAATAATCGGCCCAACGGCTCAAACAGAATAATGAACAGCTCGTTCAATAATGCCGGCAGGATCAATATAAAGAAAGCTATGAACCCAGAACTGATAATGCTTCCGGCCAAACTAGCCGCCAGGAGTCCGATGCTGAACATAGCCAGCAGGGTAGGGTAGGTAAAAAAGACCCATTTGCCTATTTCCTTGATACCGTAATCGGTATAGGCCAGATGAGAACCTCCCCAGGCCATTACAGCCGCTTCGACCAGTACGATCCCCAGTATAGCGGTCATGCCGGTCAGGAATTTAGCGGTTATTATCTCTTGCCTGGTTGCCGGGGTGGTCACCAGGTATTCCAGGCTTCCCCGCCGTTCCCGGCTGAGGATATAGACCCCCAGCAATAAACACACCCACATGCCGTAATCAAGAAACATGACGTCGTAGCTGTGATATATGTTGTAATAGACCAGGCAGTTGAGATCATGCCCCCAGCTGCTTAACTGATAAATGGGATCACCCTTGGTCAACAGACCAAGCAGGGGAGACCAGATGGTATCCCAGGTCATGATCACTAGAGCCAGCAGGAATATGAGCTGGTTTTCTTTCCATTCCTTCCACAGCAGTCCGGTATTAATCAGCTTTTTGCTCATGCCCTTCACCCTTTTTCATTAATCGGATCAATACTTCCTCCAGACCGATATCCAGCCTCTCCATATGTACCGCGCCCAGACGGGTCAAAGCGGGTCCCAGCTCCTGCCAGGGACCTTCCAGCAGCAAGGTGAAGCCCTTGCCGAAGCCTTCTGCCTCGATCACTCCAGGAATCCCCGCAAAAACCTCCGGCGGCGGTTCCTCGTCAAACACCAGCCGCACCCGATGGAAGTTTTCCTTGATCTCATCCACCGGTTTCTGAAAGATCAAATGCCCGGCTTTGATCGCGCCGATATGGTCGGTGGTCCTTTCCATCTCATTAAGGTCATGAGTGGAGTAGAAGACGGTTATCCCGTTCTGCACCACCTCGTCTATCAGCACCTGCCGAAAATCATCCCGGGCAAAGGGGTCCATACCGGCGGTGGGTTCATCCAGCACCAGCAGGCGAGGGTGGATGGCCAGAGCCATCACCAGGGCGGTGCGGGTCTTGAATCCCCGGGATAAGGTGCGAAACTTTTTATTCTCGGGAATGGCAAAGACCTCGGATAGCTGGCGGCACTTCTGCCAGTCCCAGCCCGGATACAGTTTGCTGCCCAGGCGAAACATATCCCTACAGGTAAAGGAGGGATACATATAGGGAACATCGGGGACATAGCCGATCCGCTGGCGGAGTTCGGCGTTGTTAAGCAGGGCGTCCTTCCCTCCGATTTTTATCTCTCCCGCGTCCGCTTTGATGATGCCCATAATAATGCGTATCAAGGTAGTCTTGCCTGCGCCATTGGGACCGGCCAGTCCGAATATACTGTTTTCCGGGACCGATAAGGTAAGGGAATCCAGGGCCTTGGCCCCGTCAAAAGACTTGCTGAGTCCGGATATATGTATTGCCGACTCATTCACTCTGATCATTTCCTCCCTTCAGCATTAGATCCTGGATACTCTCTTCCAGCAGGATTTTGACCTCATCAGGAGTGACCCCCGCATGATAAGCTTCGATCAGCACCCGTTCCAGCATTTCCCGGACCCTGGCCAACTTGGCCATATTATCAGTAATAGTTGGCTTTTCGGCGACAAAGGTGCCTCGTGAGCGCATGGTCATCAGGACCCCTTCCTGCTCCAGCTTTTGATAGGCCTTGGAAATGGTCAGGGGATTTATACCCAGCGAGCATGCCAGATCGCGGACGGTAGGCATACGCTCTCCCGGGGCCAGGACTCCCCTGGCGACCGCCGCCTTGACCTCGTTGATCAGCTGCATATATATAGGAATACTTGAGGCCGGATTGATGTTAAACCACAAAATGCTTACCTCTTTGTATTAGTTGTTGTAATACAAATATATAATTAGATACTTTAATCGTCAAGTCTTATCTGTAAAATTGCCCGGAAAATATCCATTAGTGCAGAATGTACCAATTTGATGACAGGCAATAGATATAATTTTCCAATAATCTGTATGAAGTAGTGGTATAATCCCGTATAGAAGGATTTGTTGGGACAGCGGACGATTGTTATATAGAACAGGAGCAGACTTATGATTTTTGGCGGACTGATCAAGCAGAGCCTGGTCGATTATCCGGGAGAGGTCGCGGCAGTGGTATTTACCCGCGGCTGTAACCTGCGCTGTCCCTTCTGCCAGAACGTACACCTGCTGGTGCGCCCCGGCAGCGTCGACCAGGGCCCGTCAGTCCCGGTAGAGGAGATCATGGCCTTCCTGAGCGAACGCCGCACCTTCCTGGACGCCCTGGTGATCAGCGGGGGAGAGCCCACCCTGCACCAGGAACTGCCCGATTTCATCCGCGAGGTGAAGGACCTGGGCTATAAGATCAAGCTGGACACCAACGGCAGCGACCCGGCCATGCTGGAAGGACTGCTCAACGCCAACCTGCTCAGCTATGTGGCCATGGATATCAAGGCCCCGCTGGAATACAAGGCCTATCAGCAGGCCTGCGGCAAGCTGACCATGGAGGAGTTCTTCTCGATCCGTTCCTCCGTGCAGCTGCTCATGGCGGCATCGATAGATGTGGAGTTCCGTACCACCGTGGTGCCCTGCCTGCACAGCCCGCTCGATATAGTGGAGATAGCTAAATACATCAAAGGAGCCCGTCTCTTTTCCCTGCAGCAGTTCAATCCGGCTTCCACACTCCATGCCGGGTACGGCGAGGAGATCCCCTACAGCAAGCACGAGATGAACGAACTGGCTGAACTGGTGGGGCCGCTGGTGCAGCGGGTGCGGGTAGTAAACATCTGATTAGGCAACTAAAGTTCATGCATTATCGACGTAAAACGGATATAATATTTCTTAGTCTATAACCATGAGGTGGATCTGATGAAACTATGGGGCGGCCGCTTTGCCAGCGCCAGCAGCAAACTGACAGAAGACTTCAATGCCTCCATCGGCTTTGACCAGCGCATGTACCGGCAGGATATCACCGGCAGCATGGCCCATGCCCGCATGCTGGGCAAGCAGGGGATCATCAGCGGCGAGGAAGCCGAACTGATCATCACGGGCCTGCAGGAGATCCTGGCGGACCTGGAGGCCGGCAAGCTGGAGTTCACCGTGGAAGCAGAAGACGTGCATATGAATATAGAGACCTTCCTCACCGCCCGGATCGGCGAGGTGGGCAAGAAGCTCCATACCGGCCGCAGCCGCAATGACCAGGTAGCCCTGGACCTGCGCCTGTACCTGAAGGACGAGATAGGGGAGATCCGGACCCTGCTCCTTACCGTGGAAGAGGTCCTGCTCACCCTGGCCAAGAACAACATCGACACCATCATGCCCGGCTATACCCATCTGCAGAAGGCCCAGCCCATTATCCTGGCCCATCACCTGCTGGCCTATTTCGAGATGCTGCGCCGGGACTTGGGACGCCTGGAAGACTGTGCGAAACGCATGGACTATATGCCCTTGGGCTCGGGAGCCCTCGCCGCTACCGGATTCGATCTGGACCGCGACGCGGTGAAAAAGGAACTGGGCTTTGCCCATTTGACCCGCAACAGCCTGGACGGGGTCAGCGACCGCGACTACGCCATCGAGTTCATGAGCTTTGCCGGCATAATGATGATGCACCTCTCCCGGTTCGCTGAGGAGCTGATATTATGGTCCACCGAGGAGTTCTCCTTCGTGGAATTGTCGGATGCCTTTACTACAGGTTCCAGCATCATGCCCCAGAAGAAGAATCCCGACCTGGCCGAACTGATCCGTGGCAAGACCGGACGGGTCTATGGCGACCTCTTAGCTCTTCTGACCGTTATGAAATCCCTGCCCCTGGCCTATAATAAGGACATGCAGGAGGATAAGGAGGCCCTGTTTGATGCGGTCGACACCGTTAAGAAGTGCCTCCTGGTCCTGGCGCCCATGCTGGAGACCGCCACATTCAAGACTGCCCGGATGGCGGAGGCAGCCAAGGGCGGCTTCACCAATGCCACCGATCTGGCCGATTACCTGGCCGGCAAGGGACTGCCCTTCCGTGATGCCCATGCCGTGGTAGGACGGGCGGTACTGCATTGTATAAATGAAGGCTGCCGGCTGGAGGATCTCAGCCTGGAAGCCTATAAGGAGTTCTCGCCCCAGATCGAAGCAGACATCTATGGTTTCATTGACGCAGCAGCCTGTGTAGCCCGGCGGCAGGTCCCCGGCGGACCCGCTCCGTCAGCAGTGAAACAGGCCCTGGCTGAAGCAGAAGAGTGGTTAAGGGGGATGCAGTAATGTACCGTTTGAGCCGTTTTACATTGGTGGACGGCAGGCCCGACGAAGACGAAGTGATGGAGTTTGTCGACGCCTATTTCTTCAATACGATGACGGTCCTCAACGCCTTTTTCGCCAAGATAGATATTGCCGAGGCCCTCTCCCGGCTGGAACTCATACCCTTCGGCGACCTGATATCCGAGGAACTGGCCGATGAGGACGAGCAAACCATCAGCCGGGCGGTAGAGCGGATCACCGAACTGGTGGAGATGGAATTAGAGGTCATCCGTTCTTACCTGGAATAATATATAGGGAACCAGAATCTAAAGTTGGATTAGGTCAGCCCCGAAGCAAGGAAATAAAGCATTTTAGGGGGACATTAAGTGGAAAAGTGCAGCATGTGCAGCAAGAAGTTTCCGGATGAAACCATGCATAAGATGATACAGATAGTCGGCAAGAAGGCCTATGCCCAGAACATATGCCCGGCCTGCCGCGGCCTGGCCGCCGCCAACCCCAATTATTACGACGCAGCGGCTGGTTTTTCCCAGGACGCTGAATGGGTGAAGGTGATTGACGAGGCCCACAAACTGGACCTCCCCGCCGACGTAGTCATAGACCTCATCCAGTCCTTCGTCCGAAATGCCAAGAAGCTGAAGAAATAGTAACAACCAAGCATTTATATAAAACAACTGTAGGGGGCGGATTCATATCCGCCCTTTTTATCGCGCACTTGTCATTGCGAGGAGCGTCAGCGACGCGGCAATCTTCCCAACGGATTAATTGCTCCGCTGTAGTAGGGGCGGAATCTATATTCGCCCGTTATTTATGTGGAAAACCCCGCCAGTCTACGCCTGCCTTGACTCTAAGCCATTATCGATGCTATCATCAAGGAGTCAATTTAATATGCCGGAGTGGCTCAGTGGTAGAGCAGCTGATTCGTAATCAGCAGGTCGCCGGTTCAAATCCGGCCTTCGGCTCCAGTGAAAAACAAGTAACCGCGCAGGTTTGCGCGGTTTTGTGTTTCCTGCTGACAATAGCGGCGGTGTTGACGAGTATACAATATATTTGAGCGCAAGGCCTTGTCAAAGGAAGGCCGGTTGCATAAAATTAAAGCAGTGAATCCAGAAAACTTAATAGCTTAAGGAACAAAGGCGTCCCTTTAGCCAGCTTCAGTTTGAAGTCGGTTGGAGGGCGTTTTTATTTTTATAGATAAACTACAGAACAAAAAGAGATGGGTGCATTATGAACATAATAGCAGAGTTTAGAAAAATTGCAGGCGATATAAAAATCATCGAAAGGCCGGAAGAGAAAGAGATGTACAGCCATGATATCGGCGATGTACCCTCTTTCATGACCAAAATGTTGTTTAAAACGCAGCCATCCTTCGTGGTGCAGCCTAAAGACATCGCCGAGATTCAAAAGGTTTTAGCCTTTGCCAATGAGAAGAAAATCCCGGTTATACCACGTGGAGCCGCTTCATGGGGATTTGGCGGGGTCATCCCCACCCAGGCCGGGATCGTGGTTGATCTGTCCCCTTTCAGAAAAATCATCGAAATCGACCCGGAACAAAAGACCGCCCGAGTTGAAGCGGGTGCGCGCTGGAGCGATATAGACATCGTGGCAAAAAAGCAGGGGCTGTCCTTGATGACTTATCCATCAAGCAAATTCTCCACCGTAGCGGGATGGATCGCCACCGGCGGCTACAGTATCAACAGTTTCCGCTATGGTCACCTGTCCAAACAAATCCAGTCCATGACCGTGGTGACCGCCTCGGGTGAAGCCAAAACGCTGACTCCGGCTGATAAAGAATTTACCTATTATATATCTACCGAAGGCGTCTTTGGGATCATTGTGGAAGTGACCCTCACCCTTAGACCAACACCACCGGCGTCTTTTTCGCACTTGCTCTATTTTAAAAATGAGCATGCAGCCTTTGAGTTTATTGATCGATTTGTAAACAGCAAAGAGAAAGCAAACATCAGCGTGAATGTCATCCGCTTCCTGGATGAAAACCATATGAGCGATACCAATGAGGTCATGCACGCTGATGTATTTAAAAAGAGTACCGCGGTTCTGGTGGAATTAAGCAGCGCGGATGATGATCAGAAATTCGTAACATATCTATCACAAATAGTCGGCATTGATGAAGCACCCAGTTATGCGGCCAGCTATTTATGGAACGAGCGTCTCTTTGGAGCCAAGGCCAAACGCCTGGGTCCCAGCATCCTGACCAGTGAAACCATTATGCCCATCCAGAAGACCGCCGCCTTTATTGAGAAGGCCAAAAAAATGGGGACGGCTTTTGGGGTGGAAGTGTGTATCGATTCCTACATCCTGGACGAAAAACGCGCCCTGGTGATGACCCCTTATCTGTGCGACTCAAGAAAATTCAAATTCTATCTAAATATGGCCCTGGTTCCGATGCTGACCCAGACAGCTTTAAACATGGGCGCCGAACCGTATGGCCTGGGCATCTGGAATGCCGCTTTTATCAATCATTTATACAGCAAAGCCAAACAGCGGGAACTCCGGGCCTATAAAGCCAAGGTCGATCCGAATGATATCATGAATCCCGGCAAGTTCTTTGCGATAAAATCAAAATTCTATAACATTCCAGCCCAGATGTTTCGTCCCGCCTTCTTAGGTATGAGCATGCAGGTGATGATCTTCCTGGCGCCAGTAATCGGCGGGGTGGCCAGAATGATCTTTGGCAAAGACCAGAAGCTCGATAGCCTGGATGTCGAACTCAGCACGCATGCCTGCGCCAAATGCGGCAACTGTATAGCCGTATGCCCGGCCTATCTGGTCACCGGTGATGAGGCGGTAACGGCCAAGGGCAAGTTGGCCCTGGCCAAAAAACTGCAGGAAGGCAAAAAGGTGACCCCGGAAGAAGCAGCCAAAGCCTTCATGTGCATGCACTGCAAAGGTTGTGAAGAAATATGCCAGACCAACCTTGAACTCATGACGCTCTGGGACGCGCTGGAAAAAAGGATCGAAGGGACATTCGGCCGTCCAGATGCACAGATTGCTGATTTCCTGAAAAAAGTTGACCAAAGCAAGGAATATTGGGAAATGGTGGACAGGAAGGGTTAGATTATGCCGAAGAAATATCATATTCATCCAAAAACTACCCCGCTGGAGATGGAATATCTCTATAAGTTTAAAATCAACCGGGGTGAAAACTGCATAAATTGCGGAAGGTGCACCAAGGTCTGTATCTATGAAGCCCATAAGCGCAGAAAAGGCGATCAGCGCAAAATGGCGGATCCCAATACGGTGCTGTGCCGGAACTGCTTCAGGTGCATTCAGGAATGCCCGCGCGGAGCGCTGGAAAAATCCTTGCATCAGGATTATGTCAATATCAGCGGCTCCTACTGGAAAGCGGACATGTTTCTCACGCTCTGGAAGCAGGCCGAAGACGGCAAGGTCCCCGTGACCGGCGCCGGATACCGCGGGCCGTTTACCGGGGCAGGCTTTGACAGTATGTGGACCGACATGTCAGAAATCGTACGCCCCACCCGTGACGGGATTCACGGCCGGGAATATATCAGCACCGGTGTGGAGCTGGGCCGCAAGCTGGGCCATCTGGCCTTTGACACCGAAGGCCGCCTGTTGTCGCAGCCGCATCCCACCGTTGATATCCCGATTCCGATTCTCTTTGATATACCACCGGTGGAATTGGGCCCAAATGTTAAGCTGGCTCTGATCAAGGCTGCCAGCCACATCAGTACCTGCGTTATTCTGCCGGCGGCGGATATTAAGGCGGAGCTTACCACCTACAGCGAGAATATCATCCCGCTCATTACCGAGGGTGAAATTGAAAAATATACAGACGCTCTGAAGAACGCTCGTCTGGTCGCCATTGATTATACCGATGCCCTGGCGGATAGACTTGCAGCCATAAAAGAGCGCATCAAAAATATCAGCAATGCGGTAACCATTATCCGCGTTCCGGCCGTCAGCGGCATTGAAGGCATCGCCTCCCAGCTGGTAAACAGCGGCGCGGAGGTGATCCATATCGTGGCGGATTATCGCGGCCTGGAGATAAATAGAGACCAGGCACCTAACTTCCAACCGCGCCTGATAAAAGATATCATCCGCTCCGTCCACTTGCAGCTGGTCGAGGAGAGGATCCGCGATGAAGTCACCCTGATCTTCTCCGGCGGTATCGCGATGGCCGAGCACGTGCCTAAAGCAATGCTCTGCGGCAGCGATTTGACGGCGATAGATATCCCGCTGTTCATCGCATTGGGCGCCCGTTTATACGAAGAGCCGGAAAAGCTGCTGCTTCTGCCGGACAGCCTCGAAAAGTTATCAGTGGATATCATTACCCAGCGCATCGTCAATCTCATGTGCGCATGGCATTCCCAGCTGCTTGAGGTCATGGGCGCCATGGGTATCCGCGAAGCCAGACGGCTGCGCGGAGAAACCGGCCGGGCCATATTCTTTGAGCAGATCGATGAGGAAACCTTCGGCAAATTATTTAAACAACAATAAGGGTGATAGAAATGAAACCATCAACAGTAAAAATTGAAAAGACTCCTTCCCGGTTCAAACACCAGGTGCCCAAGTACAAGGTTACCCGGTCGGATGACTGCATCAACTGCGGCACCTGTGCCAAGACCTGTCCGCATGGCGTGCATGAACGGCCGGAAGGGCATAACCGGGTCAATCCGCCCATCGATTACAAATGCATCGGCTTTGAGTGCCAGTCCAGGGAATTCTGCTGCATTGCCCAGTGTCCGCGTCAGGCTTTGAGCCTATCGCTCAATCCCATGTATGAAACGTTGGGGGATCCCCGCTGGACCGCCGACATGATCACCGGTACCTGGATCATGGCCGAGACCGGCTATCCGCCAGAGCGTACCGACCTTGAATATAACGAGGGCAACTCCGGCGGCGGCTTTGATAAGCTGCGCTTCAAGTTCCCGGCCGATCCGCCCAAGGTGGACAAATCCGAGATCTCAACCGCCATTGAGCTCAATCGTCGCAATGACGGAAGAGCGCCGGTGGTCATTTCCACGCCGGTCTATGGCGGCGGTATGTCATTCGGATCCGTCAGCCTGCCGACCATGGTTTCCAAGGCCCACAACGCGGCTATATGGAATACCTTTACCTGCACGGGAGAGGGCGGCTTCCCGGATATTTTAAAACGTTATTCTGATAATGTCATAACTCAGGTGGCCACCGGTCTGTTCGGCGTGCGGGAAGAGACCATCCAGCGCGTTAAGATTATCGAATTCAAATACGCCCAGGGCGCCAAACCTGGTTTGGGCGGGCACCTCCTGGGTGAGAAGAATACGGCAAGCGTTGCCAAAATGCGTGAGGCAGTCCAGGGCACGTCGCTGTTTTCACCGTTCCCTTTCCATTCGGTCTATTCCATTGAAGACCATAAGAAGCATATTGACTGGATCAAGGAGATGAACCCCATGGCCCTGGTTTCGGTCAAGGTTTCTACGCCCAACGATGTGGACATGGTGGCGGTTGGTTCTTACTATGCCGGTGCCCATATCATCCATATCGACGGCGGCTATGGCGGCACTGGCGCAGCGCCGGATATCGCCAAGAAAAACATCGCTATGCCCATTGAGTACGCCATTACCAAGGTGCACAATTTCTTAAAGGCCGAAGGGGCAAGAGATGCGGTGACCCTGATCGCCTCAGGCGGTATCCGTACTGCGCACGACCTGGTCAAGGCTATCTGCTTGGGTGCCGATGGTGCAGTAATCGGCACGGCGGAATTGGTATCTTTAGAATGTGTGCGCTGCGGCAACTGTGAATCCGGTCGCGGCTGCTCCCGCGGTATCGCCTCCACAGATTCGGAACTGGCGGATCTATTTACCGAAGAATGGGCCACCCAGCGTTTAGTGAATATGTATCATGCCTGGAATTATCAGCTGGTAGAGATCCTGCAGAAATTCGGCATGAAGAGTGTCAAAGAACTTGTAGGCCGTACCGACCTGCTGGAACATATCGATTACAGTAAATAAACGGAGTTGGATTAACATGGATAAAGCTGACAAAATATTAGAATCGCGCAGTGAGCTTTTACGTCAGGTACCACCGCTGGCCGCTAACCCGGAAGAGGAAGGCGGCTGTGGAGTTACCGGATTCATCAGCTCAATTCCGGTCACCGGAAAAAATATCTTTGAGCCTTCGGCCCAGATGCATAACCGCGGCAACGGCAAAGGCGGCGGCGTAGCCGCAGTCGGTTTTGAACCGGAAGCCTTGGGCGTTTCCCGCCAAGTACTGGATGATGACTACATGCTGCACATTGCCCTGCTGGATAACAGCGTGGCAGCAGAGATCGAAGAGACCTATATCAAACCGAACTTTAACATTGATAAATCCGAAAAGCTTGACACCCTGGATGACTATCAGTCCATCGGCCTGGAGGTAAGACCGCCGGATATCATGCGCTATTTTGTGCGCGTCAAGGACGATGTACTGGATGCCTTCATCCAGGAAAAGGGCCTGACCTCCATGGATCGGCGCGATGCGGAAGATGAGTTTGTGTATCAGAACAGCTTCCGGATCAATACGCGCTATTATGCCTCGCTGGGCGAGAAACAAGCCTTTGTCATGTCGCATGGCCGCAATATGATGATCTTAAAAATTGTGGGGTATGCCGAGAATGTGGTGCGTTATTACAAGCTGGATGATTTCAAGGCGCATGTCTGGCTGGCTCACCA
>JBLMZJ010000106.1:0-29015 GCA_050258735.1 Deltaproteobacteria bacterium
CAACTCTCAGGACGGTAACGAGGTTCGTTGGGATCTCGTATTCGTTGAGAACCTTGCCTCCAAAGTGGACAGCAAGACATTTGAAGCATTCAAGCCATGTATCGTGGTAAGGGTCGCCAACAAGAAAAACGCATCCTTTGATATCTACGGGCAGTACAATACCAAATATGTTGGTACTGCATATCCTCCCGCCACACTCCTCAACTATGAATTTGCCACTGTCAAAATCAGTTCTTCAGGAAATGTGACTTTCAAGAGCACCGGAAAAGACATGAAAACCCAGTATTGAGCTTGCCGGCAGCCGGGAACACACGGGGACGGGTACTGTTAGTCAGAGACTATATCCCGCCCCCGTTTTTGCTGGCTTACCCTAGTCTTCTCAAATAGAAGGCGACGACGGTGTCATCAGGGTCGGCTTCCTGATATGCGTTAAATAAAGTGCGGGCCCGGTCGCGGTCGCCTTCGTGAAAGGCTGTTACTGCGCGGCGGAACTCTTCTTTGCGTTCTTGTTTATGGGTGCGCATTTCCGGCGGGTCAGCGTTATAGACCTCGATCAGCGGTATATGCATGATTTTGCCGCGGACATCCAGCGGCCCCAGGTAACGTATCAGGTATTTTTCGCGTTCATCAATGAGTTCATAGGTATGGCTGCTGATAAGCAAAGGGCTCTTTACGGCCTTGGTCATTTCCTCCAGACGAGCCGCTACGTTGACCGAATCGCCAATAACCGTGGCTTCCATCCGGTTCTTTTCCCCGACGGTCCCCAGGATGACCCGCCCGGAATGGATCCCGATGCCGATATTGATGTTGGGGGAATCATTTCCTGAGCTATTATTAAAAACCGCTAAGGCCTCCAGCATGGCAATGCCGGCATCAACGGCATCTTCTGGTCTATCCGGAAATACCGCCATAATGCCGTCGCCGATGAATTTATTGATGAAGCCGTTGTGCTGGCGGATGATCGGTCCCATCATTTCAAAGTATGCGTTCAAAAAGGAAAAGGTCTTTTGGGGAGACATGTTTTCCGACAGGGTGGTAAAGGATCTGATGTCAGCGAATAAAACGGTCATTTCTTTCTTTATGCAATCCCCGAAATTGATATGGGCCAGTTTGTTGACGCCCAGCTCCCGCAGGAGTTCCCGGGGGATAAATTTTTCCATGGCCAGGTAGCTCTCTTCCACTTCCCGGCTTTGACAATAGTGATCAATAGCCGAAGAGATGGTCAGGAACAAGTCCTCCCTTTCCCAGGGCTTGGAGATATAGCGGTACAGATGCGCTTCATTGATGGCGCGAACGACGCCGGACACATCGGCCTGCCCGGTGAGCATGATATTATGGGTGTGGGGGAGGGCCTGGCTGATCCTTTTCAGCACTTCGTCCCCCTTCAGGTTGGGCATGATGTAATCACAGATGACCACCGGGATATCGTAATCCTTGTCCTTGTATTCCTGGCAGATTTCCAGGGCTTCTTCACCGCTCTGGGCCAATTCCAGGATACAGTCTCCCAATTTATTGGTCAGTTCCAGCTCCAGGCTCTGTAATACTGTTTCTTCATCGTCAACGCAGATGATTACCATTTTATTTGCCATTGATGCGCTCAACTCCAGTCACTATGGCTTCTTTAAGCTCCTCTTCAGTCCAGGGCTTGTACAGGCAGCAATGCAGATCAGCCTGATCCATGGTTCTTTCTATGGCATCCGGGTCGGCCTGCCCGGTGAGCATCACCTTTACCACCTCGGGGTGTTGCTGGTGGACATTTATCAGGAATTCATCTCCCTTGGTGCCCGGCATCAGCCAGTCCGATACGATCAGCACGATCCGGATGCCGTTTTTCACCAGATCATCGATTATTTCCATGGCTTCGCCGGCACTTTCCGCAAATTCATAAATGAATTGATTGCCGAAATGCTTTTTCAATTGGAGTTCCAGACTGGTGAGGATGATCTGTTCGTCATCCACGCACAAAATGGCCAAATCAACCATGGCTTACCGCCTTTCCCTATAATTCAGGCCAATGACTCCTGTCATCGTCCTGGCATATTGCCTATCTTCAAGCAACCGGAAGGTATATCCTAAAAGTGCTGCCCTGACCGACCTCACTGTCCACCTCGATACGGCCTTCGTGTTTTTCGATGATTTTCTTAACGATGTCAAGTCCCAGCCCGCTGCCTTCCCCGGCACGTTTGGTGGTGAAAAAGGGATTGAAGATCTTCTCGCGGATTTCCGCCGTCATACCGTGGCCGCTATCACTGACATAGACCATGAGTTCTCCGCGGTCATGCAATTCCTTGACCCCCACCGTCAGGGTACCTTTGTAATCCATGGCGTGCAGTGCATTATTGACCAGATTGGTCCAGACCTGATTCAACTCGTCCGGGAAGCAAGGAATAGGCGCTACTTCGTCATATTCCCGCAGTACCTCCGTGCCTTGCTTGATCTGGTGATAGTAGAGAGTCAGTACCGTCTCCAGACCTTCCCGGATATCAAAAGGAATCTTTTCGCCGCTGTTATCGTAACGCGCAAAGTTTTTGAGAGCAAACACTATCTTCCTGACTTTCATGGTGGCAGTCTGAATGTTTTTTACACCCCGGATCAAGCTGGAGATATTGTTCAAAGCCTGGAAGATCAGCTCATTTTGTGGGTGAACGAGCAGGGGCAGCATGGTTGCCGTGTATTCATAGATGCCCAAATTTACTAAGGAATCTGCATAATTAGCGGCATGGGAGATATCAGCCGCTTCCAGTTGTTCCGTCAAAGTCTTGCGCAGAGCTCTTTTTTCGCGCATGGACAGGACGGCATCTGCTTTAAGGGCGATATCGAGCATATGCATAAATTCCTGCTGCTCTGCTGCTGTCAGCAGGGAGAATACCTCCGGGATCTGCTCCAGGGCCTGCGGCACCGCCTCGGCGATACTGCCTACTGAAGAGTTTATCGCCCCCAGAGGGGTATTGATCTCATGGGCGATGCCGGCCACCAGTTGGCCCAATACCGCCATCTTCTCTGACTCAGCCAACTCCCGTTGGGCTATTTCAGCTTCGGTGTGGGCCTGTTTGAGTTCGGCTTCCGCCCGGATACGTTCCTTGATTTCGCTTTGCAGAGCCAGTGTCGGTCGCAGGTCGCGGGCGACCATAGCGAAACAGATGACATCACCGAATTCATCTTTTATGGCGGAAATGGAGACTGCGGTCGGGATGGCCAGCGCTGTCCTGGTTTTCAATTGGATTTCCTCATGGATGGTATGTGAAGGATCATTTTTTGAAATGATCAGATGATTTCTTACCGTGTCTGGATCATCCGTGATTTTTTCGATGGTCGAGAGAAGCAGATCTTCATAAGAAAAGAGGAGCAGTTCGCTGACTCGAGGGTTGACCTCAATGATACGGCCTTGCAGATCGAACATAATCAATAGATCATCTATACTGCGGATGATCTCATTGGTGGCGACTACCGGCGTCACCACCATGAAACTGTATTTGGTGATGCAGACCCATAAACCGTAGGCCCAGATCAGCCAGAGTACGACCGGCATTTTGGGGATGGAGGTATAGCCTAAAACCGGCAGGAGGGATTCATTAAAAAAGGCCAGTGAGGTACCGATAATGGTGCAGATAATTACGATACGGGCCTGCTTCTTTTCACGCGCCAGGGTGGAGCGGGCGGACCAGCGCCACACCAGGACGATACTGGAACCAATACAGATGATATAGTAACAGGTGAAAGCCCAGTAGCCCAAGGATTGGCCTACATTTAAGGGGCTCCAGCCGAAGCTTTCATGGGTCAGGGTATTGGCGGTAAGCCCTTTATTCATGGCAATGACAGTGAAAATCAACGCAGGGAGGTAGATCCAGAAACGATGTTTTTTAAGCTGTGAGGAGAACCCGGCCTCAGTTAGTACCAGACTGAAGTTGAGGAGCAGGGCAGGCCCCAGGCACCAGCCGGGGGAGGACATCCGAAACCACCACCAGGCTGTGGTCTGGCTGGAAGCCGAGAACATGAAAGCGATGCAGATGGCCCAAAGCGCACAGGCCAGGCAAAGGTCTACAAATATGGTATTGAGGCGCGTACGGGGTTTCATTCTCAGCCCGTAGACAGCCAGATAAATATATGCGCCAGCAGCGAGAAAGGTGATCAGAGAAACAAGCTGCATCATTATGCCTCCTTGTCCCGGTTAAGTGAAAAAAGTAACCGCCATTTTCCAATTTGGAAAATGCGAGTACATTCACGATAAGTATCGTCTATTATGTCAGATGATGCCAATAGATGTTTGTTTAAGTAAACTTCGCCCAAAAAGTACTATATCCTGCCTGATTGAGAATAAATCTGATTATCCGCCTGGCCAAAGGGCCTAAATTGTTTAGAAAATCCAGACCGGGTCGGCCGATTGGCCTGGAGAGTAATGGGTTATTTTTCATATTGATAATGTGCTATAAATATAAATAGTAGACAGAAGATTTAGAAAACTAAATATCATTTTTGGGGGTGCTCGTATATGGAAAAGGTTAGTGAAAACTTCACCGAAAACCTGTATTTTTCCACATTGCCCGATATGTTCAACCGTTCGGCTTACCGATTCGGAGACCGGAGGTGCCAATGGTACCAGCCTGACCCCTTCAAACCGACCGAGACCGCTTTTCTTACTTATTCCGATACCTATCTGAAAGTCAAAGACCTGAGTTGCGGCCTGATGTCCATGGGAATAACCCCCGGCGACCGGGTTGCCATAATGTCATACAACTGCCCGCAGTGGCTGTGGGCCGACTTCGCTATTCTGGGCAGCGGCGCGGTCACCGTCACCATCTATCCCTCCTTCTCGGTCAATGAGATCAAGTATATCGTCAACAACTCCGGCTCCCGGGTAGCCTTCGTGCGGGATGAGGATGGGGCCCAAAAGATGCTGGGGATACTGGGCGATATGCCTACCCTGGAAAAGGTCATTATAATGTCGGAGCGGGCTTCCGTGCCGGATCATGATAAATTTGTCCCGCTGCAGCAGGTCATCGATCAGGGACGCAGGTACGAAATGACTCATCCCTATGCTTATCAGAAGGCCTGTGATGTCATAAGACCCTGGGATCTGGCTACCATCGTTTATACTTCCGGCACGACCGGCAACCCCAAGGGGGCCATGCATACCCATCATACCTTCATGAGCGCCAATGCTGCCGATATATTGCGGTTCGCCGAGGGCGGCGTACATCCCGGTCATGAGATACAGCTGTCATTCCTGCCCCTGTCGCATACTTACGAACGGCAGTGCTGTCAGATGTACTCGATATTCACCGGGTCGACCATCGCCTATGCTGAACAGCCGGCAACAGTAATACGGGATATCCAGATATTCAATCCCACCTGGTTCTGCGCGGTCCCGCGTATATTTGAAAGACTTTATGTAGCCATGCGCGATGCGGCTTCTGCCACTCCGGAAGGTAAGGCTGGCTTTGAGAAGGCGATGGAAATAGGTCTTAGAGTCGTGGATCATCAGACCGATGAGGACGGCTTCGTAGACTTCGGCTACGGGCGCACCCTATTTGATGGTCTGCCGGACGATCTGCGGGCAGAGTACGAGTGGGCGGATACCAACGTTTTCAGCAAGGTGAGAGCCCTCCTGGGCAAGAACTATCGTTATTCATGTTCGGCTTCCGCCAGTTTCCCCGCCCGCCTGTGCAAGCTATTCATGGCCATGGGGGTAAAGATCATCGAGGGTTACGGCCTGACCGAGACCATGAATGCCATCAACTTTAGCGTGACCTCGGCTATCCTGCCCGGCAGTATGGGACCGGAGACCGCCTTCAACGAAGTCAAACTGGCCGAGGACGGCGAGATCCTGGTCCGGGGAGGCAACGTATTCCTGGGTTATTACAACAATCCAGAAGCGACGGCGGAAGCTTTTGACGCCGATGGCTTCTTCCATACCGGCGATATCGGCAAGACGGTATTCAATAAAAAACTGGGCAAGGACTACTATATCATCATTGACCGCAAGAAGGCCATCATGGTGCTGGATACCGGCAAGAACGTTCCCCGGGCCAAGGTGGAGTCCAGGTTCACCGCTGCCAATTATGTGGAACAGGTTTGCGCAGTGGCCGATGATCAGAAGTTCGTGGGTGCAGTCATAGTGCCCAAGTTCGATCGTATCCTGCAAGCCCTGGCTGCCGAGGGGATCACCTTCGACGAGAAGGAGATAGTTAAGATCGATGGTCTGACGGTCAAGGTAGGTACTGATTTCAGCGAGCACCCCAGGGTCAGAGCCTTGGTCGAGTTCGATGTGGCGGAAGCTAATAAGGGGCTGGAAGACTACGAGGCGGTCAAGGACTATCATGTTTCCAACCGGGTATTCATGCCCGACCTCGACGAGATGACACCGACCCTGAAGATAAAATTCCGCAATGTTCTGAAGAACTTTGCTGCCGACATCGAGAAGCTGTACAAGAAACATTAGACTACGGGCGGATATGGCCGCTCCTTGCCATCCATGGCACCGCGGCACTAGTCCATCCCTAGACGTCGGAATCCGCCCCTACATACACGATAACAGAACCATCCTTATCGTTTGACCTCATCGCTATGATCGCGGTGGGGTTTTCTCTTATTGGGTGTTGCCGTCCTGGCTGTATGGCAGGGATTGTCATATCATGTCAAGAATTATAAAATGACGACATGAATCAGTAGCAAATGGGGGGTTAGATGATGAAAGATAGGACGCAGCACACGAGGTGGAAAAGGGTACTGGTGATCATTCTGGCTATTCTGCTCATCCTGGTCGCAGCAGTAGGGGTAGTATTCCGCCATGAGATCCAGACGATCTGCAGCATTCAGAAGGTGGATGACTCCGGGTTTTACACCATGGATTATGCCGGCGACTACGGCCTCGATGAGTTTCTCAAAGCAGGTGCCAAAGATGATACCGGGCTGATAAGCTTCGTGACCCGGCGTCTCATGAAGGGGCTGCCGATCCCGCTCGAAATAGAGAACCCATCCCTTAGCTGCAGCACCTTCAATGCGGTGACGCCCCAGGGTAATTGCATCTTCGGGCGGAACTTCGATCTGGGTGATAAGACGGAAATGCTGGTATTTACTCACCCGGACAATGGTTATGCCAGCATGTCCATGATCAATCTGGCGTTTTTAGGCTACCGGGATGGCCTGATGCCGGACAGTTTTTGTAATAGCTTTTTAGCTCTGGCAGGACCTTTTGTGCCATTGGATGGGATAAATGAGAAAGGGTTGACGGTGGCGGTGCTCATGCTCCCGGATAAACCAACTTGCCAGGATACCGATAAGATCGATATAACTACTACCACTGCTATCCGAATGCTGCTGGACAAGGCGGCTACTGTAAATGAAGCGGTCGATCTGCTGAAAAAGTACGATATGCATGATTCCGCCGGGGGTTGTTACCATTACCAAATTGCTGATGCCGGGGGCAGCAGCGCCATTGTCGAATACGTGGATAATGAGATGCACGTACTGAGACCAGAGGGTAAATTCCAGGCCTGCAGCAACTATTTTCAGACCCCGGGGCCAAAGTACAATATGGGGGCGGGACAGGACCGCTACCAGATATTGATGAAGGGATTGCGGGCAAAGAATGGGATATTGACCGTTCAGCAGGGTATGGATCTTCTGCAGGCCGCACAGATGCATGACTGGAAAGACCCGAAAACGGGAGCCGTTTATAAAACCCAGTGGAGTGCGGTCTACAATAATACTCTAAGGTGCGTGGACCTGGCGGTGGGTCGGAAGTATGATAAGATCTACCATTATTCGCTTGCGGACTAGTTCTATTTACTTACCCGGTTTCTCCCGGCATTCTTGGCCCGGTAGAGTGCCTTGTCCGCTGCCGTCATGATATCGCCGGCCTTTTCCCATGGCTGAGTTTTTTCGGCGGCGCCGATACTTATGGTAACGGAAACCTTCCTGACCTGTTTGGCTGGCTTGATCGTTTTCGGCTTCTTCCTGGGCCGGTCCTTACCGCGGAGGGAAAACTGCGATTGGGCTATACTCTCGCGCACCTTCTCCAGGTGAGGCAGTGCGTCATTAAGTTTCTTGCCCGGGAATATGATGGTGAATTCTTCTCCGCCATAACGGAAGGCTTTGCCGCCGCCGGTGACCCGGTTCAGTTTGGCGGCTACCATTCTTAGGACTTCGTCACCTACATCATGACCATAGGTGTCATTAAAGCTTTTGAAGAAGTCGATATCAGCCATAGCCAGCACATAGTTCCCGGACAGCTTCATCATTTCTTCCCGCAAGGCCCGCCGGCCGGGGATCTCGGTCAACTCATCCAGATAGGCCATGGTATATGAATTCTGTATTATAAAGACTATCATCAGCAGACCAATGGCGGCAGTGAAGAGAGGAGCAGCCAGACCCAGGCCCCGCCAATAAATCAACAAGGCGGTACAGAGTATGATCCCGGCCGATACGGCAGAAAAATATGATCTGGTCATGCGCAGCTGCAGCAGCATGATCAGGATGCCCAGCCCTATGATGATCAGGCCCAGCGGGGCCAATCCCGGTATTATTTGAACATTCCAGGGCAGGAACTGATTGCTGATAGTATTGACGATGTCCGGGGGAGACGCCGAGATGATCCAGGCCGCCCCTAAGAATTGCCCGGTCAGGAAAGCCAGTTTTAACAGGCCCCACCGGCTGAAGATGCCGCGTTCCTTCAAGAGGCTGAAGATTACGATGTTTAACGGGACCAGGATGGCTATCAAGAGGTAGACCAGATCCAATTCGGCCACGTCAAATCTGAACTGCCTGATGATATTTCCCGGTAAGATCGTTTGCAGGCCGATAAAGCCCGCGGCCAGATAGAAGACCCTGCTCTGGTTAAAACGGTAAGCCAGGACCGCAACGGTCACTAGAACCAGATAAGGCAGGTAAGGGATTATCTTGAGTTGTGAAGGAGACAGCGAATCGGCATTCTTTAGAGCCAGATATGCCAGGATCAACACGATCACCGGCAGACTGAGTGATAACAAGGTTTTTGTGTTTTTGACCATTTGATTTTTCCTCGTACTATGTATTTGCATCACTCAAATGCAGTCGAATAGTATGATGTCGAATAATGTTTCTACATACATCATTGTATCGTTAATTCTAAATAATTTCTCAGGTTATCTATAATAAACCCAAAAGGCAGGGATACCGGAAAATAATTGCATAAAAATGACTGCTTTGTTATTTTAACAATATAATGACAGGTGTTCACGCCGATCGAAACAAAGGAGTAAAAGCCATGAGGATCGCCATCTATGGCGCAGGTTCCCTGGGCACGATATTGGGGACTTATCTGACGAAAGCGGGATTGCCAGTCGAACTCATCAACCGTAACCTGGAACATACCACCGCCCTTAAGGAAAACGGCGCGAGGGTGGTCGGGACGGTTGACATGACCGTACCGGTCAAGGCGTTATTTCCTGACGAGATGCAGGGGACCTATGATGTGATATTTCTAATGACTAAACAATTGAATAATCCCGAGGTAGTTGCATTTTTAAAACCGTTTCTGGGAGAAAAGGGAGTCATCTGTACCATGCAGAATGGTATTCCGGAACCATCGGTAGCCGAAGTTGTAGGAAAAGAACGTGTTCTGGGCTGCCCGGTGGCATGGGGAGCCACTCTCATCGGGTCCGGTGTATCCGAGCTGACTACTGAACCGGGTGCCTTGTCCTTTGGTCTGGGCAGCCTGAATGATGTGATCGATGACCGCGTACTTATGGTCAAGGAGATACTAGAGCATATGTGCCCGGTGGAGATCGAACAGAATCTCATTGGTATCCGCTGGTCAAAACTGCTGGTCAATGCCACCATGAGCGGGATGGGCACGGTGATCGCCGGGACGTTCGGGGAGGTATGTCAGAATAAAAAAGCTCGCCGGGCAGCGATAATGGTATGTAATGAGTGTATAGATGTAGGCCGGGCAGCGGGGGTAACATTCGCCAGGATGGGGGGCGTTGATATTGCCAGGGCGCTCTATTTCGGCAACCGGTTGAAGATGGCCGTCACCTACAATCTGCTTCCGCTGTTCGTAAGAAAGCATCGCTCATTGAAGCCCAGCATGCTGCAGGATATCGAAAAGGGAAAACCCTGTGAGATCGATATGATCAACGGAGAGGTCTGTGCATGGGGGCGCCGGGCCGGAGTGCCCACCCCCTTCAATGACAAGGTAGTGGAGATAATCAAGAAGGTGGAAGCCGGCGAGCTCGAATGCTCGGCAGATAATATCAGGTTGTTTGACGGGCTGATATAATATGAAATATTGCATCCGTAAATACATAAACTACTACCGAGATACCGCGGGAGGAAAGTAATGAATAATAAGAAACTGCAATCGATATGTGCTGATTATTCCGAAGCCAAGACCCACGTGTTCGATATCCACGGTGATTCCGGCTACGATTGTCATAACACCTGTGTGGTCTGGAACCATATCACTTTCTATGGTGTTCCCTTTGATTTGATGGATGAGAGAATGGAACGTATCTACCAGGGGGATTATCACGATGCCGTAAAAATCGGGGAACTGTGGGGATGCCTGCTGCTCTGCCGGCAATTGCTCGATGACGGAGAGGATCCCCTGGCAGTATGTGCTGATATCGATGCCGACCTGGGTTATGCCATATCCGCCTTGAGTGACGAAGAAGACGGACCGCTCAGCCTGGATAACGGCGACCCCTGTCTGGATGTTTATTACATCCGGGAATTGATGATGGAAGCGGGATATGATGACACTTTGCTCAAGTCGAGGATCATTGCTGAGCTGCCCGGCTTGATACTTACCTTTTGCCATGTTGCCCCGGACATCCTCGCGTTTTATCCGGCGCCGCCGGAGAGATCGGAGGAAGAGCCCCGGCCGGTCCCCGGACTTTCTATTGTCTATGATCCGATATTCGGTCAGCAGGTCAAAGCGGACAAAAACGGGGAAGGGGAGGTCTCGGGACTGCCATTATCAGCACGTCCGGAGGGTGGATATGAACTCTATGAAATGAACGGTTTCAGGGAAGTGACTGATACCGGTGTGTTTTTCAAATATGTAGCCGGACAGGGTTAACAGTTTTTTACCGGTATTCCTTCCCGCAATTAGGGCAGGCGCTTTTATGGACACATAGCGTATCACCGCAGTTTGCACATATCCATTTCTTGTTTTCTCCGGCGATGAAGTCATTAAGTCCGGTTTCCTGGATGCCTTTGAGATTGTCAAACAGGCTCAATTTATATGTGCCGGTATATCTCTTTTCCATGTTCTTCATTCGCTTGCAGGGGAATTTGGGACATTCAAAACAATAGGTGAATTCCAGGTTATCGTGTTCCTCACAATTTTTTATCGCGCATCGGGAGCAATGGCCTACTTTGCAGTCGCTTTCGACCAGACAGCCGGCACATTTGTTTTTCTTACGCAAAAAGGCGTAACAGACCCCGCAGTTGATGCCGCAGGGGGCGATAAGTTCTATCGAAAAGCTCACCTTTATCTCTCCTTAGATCAGCATACTATAAACAATTTTCTCCAATATCCAATGAATTCCTTCAAAAAGGCAGGAAATAAACGGGTCGTTATAGAAAGCAAAATAAAAACTATATTAGAAAATACAGGTAACCTAAATGGGGGCGGATAAAGTGGAAGCAAAGCTAGTTATGGAAATTAGCCGAAAACTGCTCTATGCGGGATTTTGGAAACGGGTGGCAGCTCATGTCATTGATAACTTCCTTCTGCGCATTGCTGGCCTGGTAGTTGGCTTGGGTTGGAGTATTATTGCAGGGTCCTTATTTCCGGTTATTGGCATCGATGTGCAGAGTGAATATGGTATTAAAATGATTGAGTTATCAGTACTTACAGTTACTTTTCTGATGATATTGTTGTACTACGCTATATTTGAGAGCTCTGAAATGCAAGCCACTCCCGGCAAACAAGTGTTGAAAATCATAGTTGTTGACCGGGAATTGAAACGTCTATCATTTATTCGAGCTATGGGAAGAGCGTTTATCCTCCTGATTCCCATGGGTGTGGTGATGGTCTATGGAACGGATGACTGGAAGGGAGTGCTGGGACTTCTGATTGGATTCTGTATGGTAGTGGCAGTGACCTGGACCAGACAGAGCCAAGGTGCGCATGACATCTTAGCGGGTTGTCTGGTGGTGAATCGTGAGTTTGCTGCATCATTGGTTCCGCGAAGCGCAGCCAGCCAAATTGAACCTGCGAGTATGACATAGGCTTAGAAAGCAATCCACTAAGGTTAAGGCTAAGTCTTATGATCATTTACGGGCATTATACTTCATGCCCATATACCTCGTCCCGTCCTTTAATTCATCCAGCATCTGATTCAGCCTCTTATCTATGGTTTCCTGCAGTTTGGCCCGGGTGATCCAACCGATATAATCGTTTCGTTGATAGGGGGGCCTGGCCCAATAGGATTCCGTAAGACCTTCCGATTCCAAGGCTTCAGTGATGTAGGGAGGTATTTCATGAAGAGGTCGTTTCAAAGCAGCCACGATACATCCCCCTTAAATATTAGATCCTCTTTCTTATATTCAGCCAGGTCTCTTTGGTTAGGAAGCTTTCTTCCACCTGGCCCTCCAGTTCAATAAAACGCTGATAGGGCAGGCTGAAGGATAGTATATCCTTGTCTATGACCTTGCGGGCGGAAGGATCGGTGAGGCCGATCAGGGCTTTCGAGTTTTCACTTCTTGCCTGGGCGATGACTTCGAGAATGGTGCTGTGGCATCCGGCACCGAAGAATATCGTTACATTATCCTTGGTCGGGCGGTCGTAATTGGCCAGGGTGACCAGGGCTGATAGCTGGTCGGCATTGACCAGGAAAACGATGACTTCCGGGATCTCATCCGGGGCGACCTTTTCCAGCGGTTTGAAGACTACGTACCGGGTGGGGGTCTTTATATCCGGCAAGCTATTGATGAATTCAGCCGCAAATTCCGGGTTCTTGACATAGAATTCACCCTCCCGGCCGTCGGGTATACCGGTGGAGAGGAACTGGTCTATATGGAATTCAGGTGGGTAACCGTCAAAGCCCAAGCCGACCGAGCCCCCCCTGCAACCGGTCGTATTCTTGTCAAAAACCGCGGTGCGGCCTTTGGCAGCAGCGCTCATCATGGAGATGACACACCCCCATCTGTCCTCTTTGAACTGCATTGCTCCCTCTGGCTTGGTATCTGACCACAGGATGGCTACCGGGGAGTTTTTCATTTTAATGGCTTCAGCTATTTTGCTTTTCATAGGCCCTGCTCCCTTTCCTACTTGGTTCCTATAAGCTTATTATAATCCTGCAGTACATACGTTAAAACAGGGCTTGATGAATACATGATGGTCATAACATATAAGTTGTATATATTTTCCGAATTCATTAGCGTAGGCAGGAAACCGCTTTTAAGTATAGAAGAATATTCCAAAAGAATTTATGGGGAGGTTTTGGTTTTGAGAAAAACACTGTTATTTCTGGTCACACTACTTATGGTTTTGCTTCTAGCCGGTACGGCCAGCGCCGAAACGGTGGAGAGAAATATCCAGCTGGTCATAGGTGACACCCAGGCCAGGATCGATGGCAGCAATGTAACGATGTCTGCTCCGGCCCAGGTCGTCAACGGGAGTACTCTGGTACCATTGAGATTTGTCGGTGAAGCTTTCGGCTGCGATGTTTCCTGGAATAGTTCTATCCGGACCGCAATCGTCAAACTGGTCGATCAGACTATTGAGGTACCGATCGGCGCCAGCTATGCCGTCATCAACGGTAATAAAGTCCAAGTCAAGGTCCCTGCTCAGATCATTAAGGGAAGTACCTACGTACCATTGAGATTCATCAGTGAAAACCTGGGGGCTAAAGTGGATTATAACAGCGGGACACGCACTGTATCGATCTCGCTGAAAGGATATATAAATGAAGATCAGGGTTTTCAATTAGTACTTCCATTCGGCTGGTCGGTCTTGGAAGAGAATAGTGATGGGGTGACATTTTCGTTGAATGAAAACTGCCAGGCGCAGGTCGCGTTTATCGGTGAGGGTGAAGGGATCGATGCCAGCAATTTCAAAGAGTTCTCTGAGGTGTGTTTTGAAGAGTTTGCCGATAAAGAGGTATTGGATACACAGATCTCGGGTTACAGTTCTCAGATCATATACCGGGAAGATGGGAACATTGCGGATGTATGCTATAAGCTTTTGGATGGAGGGATATATTATTACATTGCAGTATCTTCCGAAGAGTTGATGGATGCAACGATCGGGGGTCATTTTGACCTGATGGCCAATACTTTAGAAACCCCGTAATACCGTTGTTATCAAGTAGAATAAGCCGGGTGCTCCCGGCTTCTTTCTTTTCATGCAGGTATTCCGGTTTGGAGGCAGGAATTCAGTTATGTAAATGGAACTGTATATGCCAATGAGTTTCAGGGAGGTGATCATTATTGGGAAAATCGTTGCTGTTATCGGTAACGATCCTGATCATTTTGCTATTAACCGGGACAGCCAGTGCTGAAACAGCCGTAAGAGATGTCAGGCTGGTTATCGGCGACACCCAGGCCCAGATCAATGGCCGTACCGTTCAGATGCCGGCTCCGGCCCGGATAGTTAACGGGAGTACCCTGGTGCCGTTGCGATTTGTGGGAGAGGCCCTGGGTTGTCAGGTTTCCTGGGAGTCTTCCAGCCAGACTGCGATGGTGAAGATGATTGACCAGACTATCGAGGTGCAGATAGGGGCCAGTTATGCCTCGGTCAATGGGGGCAGAATCGATGTCAAGGTCCCAGCCCAGATCATAAATGGAAGCACCTATGTGCCTCTTCGGTTTATCAGCGAGAGTCTGGGGGCCAGGGTTGACTATACTGAGGGAACCAAAATGGTTTCCATATCCTTAGCAATCTATAGAGATAAAGAAAACGGGTTCCAGGTGGTGACACCGGCAGGCTGGTCGGTCAGTCCGTCCTATGACGATGGGATAGATATTGCCAGAGACGAGAAATGTTTTGGGCACGTCGGTTATTTCGATTCGCGTGAGGGTATCGATACCGGCAATTTTGCAGAGTTTGCCGAGCAATGGTTCACTTTGTATGAAGACGAAACAATAAAGACACGATATGTCCGTGGGATCACTGCGGTGGTCGTTTTCTCCCGGGATGGAGAAATAAATATTATTGCCTATAAACTGTTGGATCGCGGTGTGTATTCCTGCTGTTTCTCCATAGCGGAGGATGAGTTTGATAGCGGCCTGGCGCTCCAAGCCGACGTGATAATGGGTACGTTGACATCGCCGGTTGATTAAGAGGCTAAAACATGAACGATATTCTTAAAATCAGATATGATGATGCAGAGGTGATCGAAAAGCGCAGGCAGATCCGGGAAGCATTCATCAAGCAGTCTGCTGATGTCAAGAGCCCTGATATCAAAAAGATCAGCAGTGAAGATCTGGAATTACTGTATGAACTCTATGACCGCATTTTCTTTCAGGACTGGTTCAGGGCCAATTTTCGGGGGACTCTGGTATTCAGCTTTTCCCGCCGTATGACCAAGAGTGCCGGGATCACCTCATTTCCCCGCGATATCGATCCTTCCCGGCCATCCAACGTGGCCGCAAAGGTCAAGATCAGCATGGATTTTATCTTACGATACGGGTCCGCCAAGGGGGAAAGATCGGTAGCCGGCATCGGAACGGAAAGCAGCCTGGAGGCTCTGCAGCTCATTTTTGAGCATGAGCTCGTACACGTGATCGAGTTCATTCACTTCCGGCGTTCGAGTTGCAAAGGGAAACGCTTCAAGACTATCGCCCATAATCTTTTCGGTCATACCGAAAGCTATCACCGTCTGCCCACCAACCAGGAGATCGCCCGCCAGCAGTTAGGAATCGTACCGGGTGACCGGGTCAGCTTCCCCTTTGAAGGAATACAGCTTGAAGGCATCGTTCATCGCATCAATAAACGGGCGACCGTTATGGTGCCTGACCGGCACGGGTCTTTTGCAGATAAAAAAGGCAATCGTTACGCCAAGTATTATGTTCCCCTGTCGATCATCCGCAAGAACTGAACATTTCTGATATACCCTATTGACCTTTCCCCTGGGGCAACGGTTTATGCTGTACAAAGCCAGGTTTTAAAGTTGCAAAGGGGGAGTCTTTGTGCCGGACGGTAATAAAAAATGGATAGTAACGGGGTTATTGCTGGGGATTTTGATGGCCGCAATGGACAATACCATCGTAGCTACTGCCATGGGGACCATTATCGGGGAACTTGGCGGAATGGACAAATTCATTCTGGTCACCTCGGCCTATATAACCACCGAGCTGGCAGGGATGCTGATCTACGGCAAGCTGGCTGACATTTACGGACGAAAGCCGTTTTACATATTGGGCTTGAGTCTGTTTATGGGCGGATCGATTTTATGCGGCTCGGCGCACAGTATGATTCAGCTGGCTGTATTTCGCGGGATCCAGGGCCTGGGGGCCGGCGCATTGGTCCCGTTGGCCTATACTATTATTTTCGATGTAGTCTCTCTGTCCGAACGGGGAAAGATGGCGGGGCTGTTTGGGGCGGTATTTGGTTTATCCAGTATTTTTGGCCCGCTGCTCGGTGCTTTTCTTACGGAATACCTTGATTGGCGCTGGGTTTTCTATATAAACATCCCGCTAGGTTTGGTGTCTTTCTTATTATTGTTCCGTTTTTATCGGGACGCCCGTCATATTACGAAACAGCAGCTGGATTGGCCAGGGTCTTTGTACCTAGTCGTTTCTATATGCAGTCTAATGACCATCCTGCAGTTGGCGGGGAGAAATTATACAATGTCTTCTCCGGTGATATTAAGCTTAATCACCTCTTGTATCGTCTTTGTTGCCCTCTTTTTCTGGCAGGAGACCCGTACCAAAAACCCGGTCTTGTCACTTGATCTCTATCGAAGGCGTTTATTTAGTGCTGCCCAGGCTATAGCCTTCTTATACTGTGCCGTATACATACCCATTGCAGTATATATACCGATCTATATCCAGGCGGTCTTCGGCGGGACGGCAGCCAGTGTTGGCCGGGCCTTGACGCCCATGATGCTGGCCTCGGTGGTGAGCAGTCAGATCGGGGCACATACAGTCCACAAGACTTCTTACCGAAGGCTCATGCTGGTTTCTTGCGCACTGCTTTTTGGCGGCGTGTGCGCTCTAGGGTCCCTTGACACAGACAGCGCTTACTGGCTTCTGGTAGTATATATGATAATTACCGGCCTGGGCATGGGCTTTTCCTGGTCAGTTCTCAGCATGGCCTCCAATCATGAGATGGAATACGAAAAACGGGCTGCGGCCAATTCGACCCTGTCTTTTTCCCAGAGCCTGGGTCTGACCCTGGGGATAAGCATTTTCGGGGCAGTGCAGAACTATATCATGCAGCAGGGACTGCATAAGGTTTTGCCGGCGACAGGCATGCTGGAAAATATTCAGGACCCCCGGGTCTTGCTGCAGCCAGTCATAAGAAGCCGGTTATCCCCGGAAGCCCTGAGCAACATGACCGGTATCCTGGCTAACTCAATCACCGCCGTCATTACATGTTCTCTGGCCCTGGTCTTGATAGCCCTGGTCTTTATCATGCTCATGGGCAGAGCCCGAATGGAAGAGCAGGAGAACCCGGAACTTTTTATGATGGCGGAAAGTGAAGACCCTGAGATGTCATAGATTTAACGACCTCACCGGGGTTCGCCCGTTCAGGAACGGAAAAGCACCCGTATCTGTCTTTCCCCGGTCCGTTCCAGGACCCGGTATCCTTTATCTGATTTGCTGGCCACACCGTCGGAGTTGGGCTGGCAATAACCGTCGACCTCGCAGCTTCCATCGTCTCTCGCCAGTATTTGACCGAGTAGACCTACCGCTGCCCATTCAGGGCGCAGGCGGCGGGGTATATACTCCAGGGTTTCGTCGTATTCAGGATTCAAAACCGGCTGCAATTCCATATGCTCGGAAATAATAATTTTTCCGTCCTTATCTAATACCGCAGGAATGATTACTTCTTCTTTTTGTATCCGGCCCCAGTCATCGGTCAGAAATTTATTTTTCCAGCGCATTTCACAGCTATCACCCACAATTGAGGGGTTGGAACTGGTGATACCCACAATGTAGTCATCAGGCGAGCTGGCCTTGGCTATTTTAGACCCTTGCAGTGTTACGAAATATCCCGGCTCTATCGGAGCGCCGTCCACGGTCTCAAACATCTCCGCATAGTCAGCTCCGCCGGGGATAAACGAACCATCTACATACATACTGCCGGTGGAGGCCAGCCATTTGGCTCCCAAAGCCGGGGACGAAGCATAGCTGCCATTGCCGATAAACCAGGAATAGGCTTCTTCAGCCGTCCCGAATTTCCCCATGACGTGGGAACCGGTGTAGCTGGCAATATTGCCGTGTCCCTCAGCATGGGCATAAGCTGCTGATGCGATAGTCATATATCCTTCGGTATGGGCGGGTTGCTGTGAATACAAAGCCAATTTAATGACGTATAGCCAGGACTCACCGATATATTGAGTGGTATCGATCGTTATAGTATTGCCGCTGATGTTTGTTATCGGTATATCTTCAACAGCAGGATTTCCGGTTACTTTTGCAGTTATCAGGTCTCCCACCACCAGCCCTGCCACTGTATTCAGAGTCAGGGTCTTGGCTGTGTTGTCAAAGCCCGTAATAGTATATAGATCGCCTAACATAGCCAGAGTAGACCAACCTTCCGCATGAGAAATACCGGATTTAGATGTATTATTCAGACCTTCCGCATGGGATGTATATCCGGCGGCGCTGCTATAAACACCTTCGGCGTGAGCGCCATAGCCCGCAGCAGAAGTGCTTTCCCCCTCGGCATGCGAGCTTTGACCCGAAGCATTGGTAAGTGAACCTTCGGCGTGTGCTGTCTGACCCCCAGCCGTGCTCGTGTCGCCTTCAGCGTGCGAATTGTAATTGCTCGCGATCGTCCAGTTACCTTCGGCATGAGATGCCCGCCCGCTGGCAACAGTGTTGGCGCCTTCACTGTGGGAAGCATAGTTTTGCGCCTGGGTCTCAAATCCTTCCGCATGGCTGTAGCTGCCCGACGCCACGCTGGTGTAGCCTTCCGCATGGGATGCGGTCGCGGAAGCGGTTGTGTTACTCCCTTCAGCATGAGAACTGTTTCCGGACGCGGTGGTTGAATCTCCTTCAGCATGTGAGTAATAACCGGTCGTATGGCTTCCGCCGCCTTCCGCATGGGAACCGTGTCCGTCAGCAATGCTGCCTTGTCCTTCGGCGTGCGAACTATTGACATTAGCCTCGGAATGATCTCCTTCCGCGTGAGAGCTTATCCCGGCGGCAATGGTAGTGTTACCCTCTGCGTGAGAGTAGTTGGCACTGGCTCGGGTTGAAAAACCCTCGGAATGGGAGGCTAGGCCTCCAGCCCGGGTATTTTGGCCTTCGGCATGGGAAAGGTCCGAACTGGCGATTGTAGCGGTGCCTTCAGCATGAGAAGCCGTGCCGGTTGAGGAAGTATTGAGGCCTTCAGCATGGGAGGAATTGCCACTGGCAGTATTTCCTGATCCTTCAGCATGAGCACTGCCTCCAATGGCCGAAGTCTGAAATCCTTCGGCGTGTGATGAGCCCCCGCTGGCAGTGGTGCCCATCCCTTCTGCATGAGCGTAGGCCGAGGCAGAGGGATTAGGAAATGTTCTATCCCCGGTCCAGGTATTGAATCCTTCGGTATGGGAGGAATCGCCAACAGCCCTAGTTTCGCTGCCTTCGCAGTGCGAAGCCCGGCCTGCCGATCTACTGCCGTCCCCCTCAGCATGGGAGGCCATGCCGGAAGCAATGTTCAAGTAGCCTTCGGCATGGGACCATAAGCCTGTGGCCAGGGTGTTGCTGCCCTCAGCATGGATAGGATATTGGGTATTGGCATCCTCTTTTATGACATAAGCCCAAGCAGGGCCGATAATATCAGATGTATTGACAGTGATGACATTGCCGCTGATCGCGGTGATTTGGATATCATCAAGCGCTGGAGCAAAGATGATTTTTATGGTTATCAGGTCGTCAACCGCTAATCCGACTGCAGTATTCAGGGTCAAGGTCTTGTTGGTGTCATCGAAGCCCGTAATATTATATAACGTGCCCTGCATGGCCAGGGAAAGCTCGCCTTCGGCATGGGCATAATCGGTTTTGGCCAGGGTGTAATGACCCTCGGCATGGGAAACGTCACCACTGGCGGTGGCAGAGGCCCCTTCGGCATGAGAGTAGCAGCCGCTGGCGGTACTATAGCCGCCTTCGGCATGGGCGGATTCCCCGCTGGCTGTTGTGGAGTATCCTTCTGCATGCGAATAATCACCCCGGGCGCTGGATAGATACCCTTCGGAATGTGCAGACCCGCCCGCAGCCGAAGTTTCGGAGCCTTCGGCATGGGTGGCCCAGCCCGAGGCTGTAGTGGCATATCCTTCGGCGTGGGCATCCCAGCCTGAAGCGGTAGAGGTATCACCCTCGGCGTGTGAACCGGGAGAAGTTGCAGCGGTGTCGTATCCCTCTACGTGGGTGAATGAAGCCGTGGCCCTGGTGGAATAGCCTTCGGCATGAGAGGAACTTCCTTGGGCCATGGTTTCAGAGCCTTCCGCGTGGGAAGCAAAGCCCGATGTTGTTGTCTGCCATCCCTCGGCATGAGAAGCCTCTCCTCCGGCCATGGTTTGTTCGCCCTGGGCACAGGCGCATGTTCCCGTGGCGCTGTTGTTGCACTGCGGAGCCTGGCAAGTGTTATCTGCCATTTTCACCCCACCCTTTCAATTAGCCTAATCTACTCTATTCCTGTTACTATCCAGGGGTTCGAAGCTGGAACGGAGTGGCTACCAAGATGGGGATTCAATTTCAAAGTGTCCTGTTATTCTTATTTCGCAGGTGGAGTGTTTAAAGATATTTCTTTCATGCTCAGGGCTATTCGTTTCTTTTGGGTGTCAACACTCAGGACCCTGACATTGATGATGTTTCCAATAGACAACACTTCCAGAGGGTGTTTGATGCGGCGCTGGGACATCTCCGAGATATGGACCAGACCGTCCACCTTTACGCCGATATCCACAAAGGCACCAAAGTCGACTACGTTTCGGACCACCCCTTCAAATTCCATCCCGGCCTTTATATCTTCCAGGCTGAGTACGTCCTGACGAAAAATCGGCGGCGGTACGTCTTCCCGCGGATCGCGTCCGGGTCGCAAGAGCGCGTCGATCATATCCCGCAAGGTAGGCAGGCCGGTCCCTAATTCCTCGGCTCCCTTGACCGTATTGAAAGTCTGCAATTTGGCTTTGAGTTCTTCACTGCCCAGTTGATCCTGATCGGCTCCGAGCAGTTTCAGCAGGGCATTGGAGATTTTATAGGATTCAGGGTGGATGGGGGTATTGTCCAATGGGTCGTCGCCACCGCTTATGCGCAGGAATCCGGCAGCCTGTTCAAAGGCTTTGGGACCGAGCTTGGCTACCTTGAGCAATTGTTTGCGATTTTTAAAGGGGCCATTGGCTTCACGGTGTTTGACTATGTTACCTGCTACGGTAGAATTGATTCCGGCGATATAGGATAAGAGAGAAGCAGAGGCAGTATTCAGATCCACACCGACATAGTTTACCGCAGATTCCACCACGCCGGCCAGGCTTTGGTCCAGGCTGCGGGCGTTGATATCATGTTGGTATTGGCCGACCCCTATACTGCGGGGTTCGATCTTAACTAATTCGGCCAGCGGGTCCTGGATACGGCGGGCGATGGAAATAGCGCTGCGCTCTGCCACATCCAGTTCGGGGAATTCAAGCGCCGCGAGTTCCGAAGCCGAATAAACACTGGCCCCGGCTTCACTTACTATAGTGTAGACTAACCCGGTATGATCCGATTTTTTTATATATGCCGCCACCATCTGCTCGGTTTCCCGCGAGGCAGTGCCGTTGCCGATAGCGATGGCATCTATATGGTGCTGCTTCACGAGACGGGTAAGGACCTTTTCTGTACCGGATATATCGCTGCGCGGAGGAGTAGGGTAGAATACCCCGATTTCCAGCACCCTGCCGGTAGGGTCTATCACTGCCCATTTGCAGCCGGTACGGTAGGCCGGATCGATCCCCAGCATGACCTTGCCTTTGACTGGAGCCTGCAGCAAGAGGGAACGTAAGTTTTTGGAGAAAACCTGCAGTGCCTGCTCATGGGCGGATTCAGTAAGTTCGCTGCGGATGTCGCGTTCTATGGCCGGAGCCAGCAGGCGCTGCCAGGAATCATCAATAGCTCCCCGCATCTCAACCCCGGCGGCCCCGGGTCTGGCATAGCTGCGGTAGAGCATATTGAGCACCTGATCAGGCTGAAGTTCCAGGCTGACCTTGAGGACCTCTTCTTTTTCACCCCGGTTGATGGCCAGGATGCGGTGGGCCGGGATGCGTGCCACTGGTTCCCGGTAATCATAATACATGGTATAGACACTGTCCTTTGCCAGGTCACGCGCCGCGGTAACCAGGACACCATACCTGCGGGCGAGGTCACGGGTGGCCCGGCGATTAGCCGGGTCGTCGGCTACCAGTTCAGCGATGATATCGCGGGCTCCTAGCAGGGCGTCAGCAGCGGTTGCTACTTCATCATTCAGGTATTTCACGGCCTCCTCTTCAGGTGAGTCTGTTTCCAGACAACTCATGATAAAGACGGCCAATCCCTGGAGACCTTTGTCACGCGCCATGGAGGCACGGGTACGCCGCTTGGGGCGGAAGGGCCGATAGATGTCATCTACTTCGACCGGGCGACGCGCGGCGGCAATTTTATCCCGTATATCATCCGTCAGCTTGCCCTGTTCTTCGATCAAGCGCAAGACCTCGTCTTTTTTCTGTGCAAGGTTGCGGTAAAATGTTAGCAGTTCTGAGATGCGGCGGATCTGGACCTCGTCCAGTTCCCCGGTGGCTTCCTTGCGGTAACGGGCAATGAAGGGGATGGTCTTGTCGTCATCCAGTAAAGCAACGGTGCTGGCTACCTTTTTTTCCGGCAGGGCAATATCTGCGGCAATTATCTCGATTATCTTATCCATACAAACTCCTCAAGAATGAAATCACACATTATTATACCCGAAATGCTCTCGGCAAAGAGGACATTTCCTGTCCTCTGTATAATAGACTATGTAATTTCATGCAGAGCCTTAAATCCTAAGGGTTTTTCTTTGGTCATGATGGGGCATGGGGGGATGATTTTGCGGAAGATCAAAGTAGCAGCCGGGATATTCTGGGTCGAAATTCCCGAAGCCGAGCTCTATATTTTATGTGGTTGCCCGGCAGACAGTGTAAAACACCTGATGAAAAAGGGACTTATAAATACCCTGGAGAAAGACGGCCGCGTTTTTGAGACCGGTCCCAATGGTATTCTATTGTCCGACCTGCCCATGCAAGATGAGCGTTTTGCCAACCTGGCCGAATTCCCCGTCTTGCAGATGCTCTACCGTCAAGGAATGTTCCTGCCCAACCACCCCAACAACAAGGGAATAAAGCCGCTGCTTATTGGCATAGAAAATGAGGTCAAGGCTCAGGCCGAATACATATACCGGGGAAATTACGGGCTCACCAGTATGGAAGAAATAATGGAGGCCGGCATACCCGAAGAAAAGGCGCGCGAGATGATGCGGCTGAAGCTTGCTTTTGCCTTTGATCGTATCAGGAGGACCGATGAACTTCTGGAAACCAGGATTATCGAACAGGAACCGGTCGAACTGAGGAATGGAGTTTTTATACGGCGCAAAGGGATCAATCAATATGAATTCACCTATCGGGACCAGACTGTAGCGGTAGATCTCAATCTGGGACCGGGTGAGGAATATGATCCTCCCTATCACCTGGAATATCATCAATTCAAACGGGAGTATTTCTCAGTCATCCATACCGGGGAAGGAGACGGATGGGATCCTAACCGGCCCTGTATGTCCAGCATCGTAACCTTTCAGGGTAAGATCTACCTGATAGATTCCGGCCCCAGCCTGATGTATAACCTTCAGGCTATGGGCATTGGGGTAAGTGAGATAGAGGGTATCATCCAGACCCATGCCCATGACGATCATTTCAACGGACTGACGGTTTTATTGCGCTCCGATCATCGCATCAAATACTATTCCACCAAACTCGTCCGTCTCAGTGTCATGAAAAAGTTGGCCGCCCTCACCGGAATGGATGAAGCATTGTTTGACAAGTATTTCGAGACCCATGATCTTGAAGCTGATACCTGGAACAATATCGACGGGCTGGAGATCATGCCAGTCTATTCACCCCATCCGGTGGAGACCAGCGTCATGTTCCTGCGCTCACTCTGGGGGGATGGCTATAAGACTTATGCTCACCTGGCGGACATCGCAGCCCTTGATTTGCTGGAGAAAATGATAAATGATGATCCTGCCCGGAGCGGGATCAACCGGGAGTACTATGAAAAGGTAAGACAAATCTATCTTAAGCCGGTCCAGCTGAAGAAGATCGATATCGGCGGCGGCATGATCCATGGCCATGCGGAAGATTTTAAGGATGACCGGTCGGCCAGGATCATTCTGAGCCACACAGCATTGGAGCTGACTGACAGCCAGAAGGTGATCGGAGATACCGCTTCTTTTGGGGCGATGGATGTGTTGATCCCCTCTGATCGGGATTATTCAAAACCCTTTGCCTTCCAGTACCTGCAGACCTTCTTCCCGGGAGTGCCTTCTTATGAGATCGAGATGCTGCTCAATTGCCCGGTAGTTTCGCTGAACCCAGGGACCATTCTCATCAAGCAGGGGGAGAAGAGCCCCTATGTGTTCTGCGTATTGAACGGAATGATGGAATACATCGTCCCGGATAGGGAAGTAAAGAACCAGCTTACCGTTGGCTCGATGATCGCCGAGATGGCTTGTTTGAAGGACACCAAGGTGAGCGGCACCTATCGGGCCGTCAATTACGTCAAGGCGCTGCAGATCGATGCTACGCTATATATCGAGTTCCTGCGCCGCAATAACCTGTTGGAGTTTGCACGGAAAGAGGTGCAGAAGAGACATTTCCTGGAGTGGTCATGGCTGTTTGGGGAAAGGATAGCCTGCCCCATCAAGAGCCGGATCACGCATGGCATGCATCTGGAAAGCTGCCGGAAGGGTACGGTGCTGTCGGGTGCCGACAGCGGAGGTGTATTACTGCTCTGCAAGGGCGAGATCGGATTATATGAAGACGGCCGCGAGATAGAGGTCCTGCAGCCGGGAGATTTCTGGGGAGAGGAAAGCATCTTGCACCAGTCTTATTCTTCGGTCGTTGCCCGCAGCAGGACGGGTGCCAGTTTCTACAGGATCCCCGGGGAACTGATCGAAAATATTCCCATCATCCAGTGGAAGCTCCTGGAGACCTTTGCCCGGCGGTCGGTGCATCAATTGGGGAGAGAATAATTATTTACCCTACTTTCCTAAAGATTTCACTTGATCATATGGTAATAGAATTAGCCTGTACTCCACTCCTGATTAATAAGACTTTTGAATATTAGGCAAAATAAGAATACCGCCAAATGAGGCGGTATTCTTTGTGTTATTGGGGGTGACTCATTTTGAAGGATTTACAAAAGCAATTCATAGAGTTTGAAGAGCATCTGCTTAATGATGTAAAACCATCCGCATACTTCAAGTCCTTTGCTGACAGTGGATTATTTGAAAATACTTATCCGTTCACTTTACTGGGTGATTTGATGAAAATCGAGCAGCCTCCCGATCACCACCCGGAAGGAAGTGTTTGGGAACATACCCTCATGGTCGTTGATCTTGCCGCAGAAGCCAGAACTGTCAGCGACGATCCCCGTGTTTTGATGTGGTCTGCTCTCTTGCATGACCTGGGTAAGGCTTCAACCACCAGGATCCGGCGGGGCAGAATAACCGCTTATGACCACGACAAACTTGGGGCAGTCCTGGCTGTCGATTTTCTAAGGGAATTTACTGATGACGAAAGCTTTATAAGAAGCGTATCTCAGATGGTCAGATGGCATATGCAGATCCTGTTTGTGGTAAAGCATTTACCTTTTGCAGATGTCGATAAAATGCTCTCCGAGGTACCGTTGGGCGAAATAGCTTTGTTATCCCTGTGTGACCGCCTGGGCAGAGGTGAGATGACTGAACAGAATAAACAAAGGGAAATGGATGATCTAAAATATTTTCTGCAATATTGCCAAAAGCACCTCGATGAATCAAAAGCGATGGGTATTATTCCGGATAGCGAATCATCTATTTCCCCGAATACCATATGGGATAAATAAAAATAATTATTATTTGGCACTATAACCTTAAATAGCTGGATGAAGGTACCGGTATTAACAGCAGGCGGAGGAACATGAAGCTTCTGAGAATAAATACTGTGAATAAGCCATCACATAATATGGTGAGGCATTTGGAAGAACATTTGACTCGAGTCAGGATAGAGAACTGGTATAATCATGACTTGTTTACATATCAATGGTGGTTGTTGGCAGTGGTATTGGTCATACCCTGGTTAATATGGTGGAAGCTGGTCGATAAGAAAAGGCTGCTTGAAATCATCGTAGTCGGGGCAGCAGCGCTGATCATTTCTTCTTATCTGGATGCTGTTCTGTCCGAGTTTGGTCTTTGGTCGTATAACTTTGAAATCGTTCCGGTGTGGCCGCGCTTGATATCGGCTGATTTTACCGCCCTGCCGATAATGTACATGTTGATCTACCAGTATTGTCCCCGGTGGAAGAGTTATTGCCGGGCACTTATTCTTTCCGCAGCTGCCTGGTCTTTTATTTGCGAACCTGTGCTGGAATGGCTGGGTATCTATCATCCCTATGCCTGGAAACACTATTATTCCTTTCCCATCTACATAGCCATAGGCCTCTTGATCAAGGCGCTGGTGCAATTTTTGCTTAATCATCAGGTCCGCTGTACGGAAGGGCAGTCGAAAGATTAAGCCGTTATCGAGGTGTTCATAAATGCAGGATTATCCTACTAACATTGTTCGCAGACAAAAATCAGCTATTTCTGATTATTCTCTTAACGTCCTTCACTTGAGGAATCCCCTGGTGGTTGCCTGGTGGTCCCTGGTGTATCCTGGATTCGGACATATAAGAGAGGTCAGTATAGCTAAAGGAATGTTCTTGTTCATTGGGGAATTGTTGATCAATACCCTGAGCCACCTGAACCTTGCTATTATGTACAGCTTTACCGGCAATTTCGCCATGGCTAAGAAAGTGCTGGATATCCATCTGCTCTTGATTTATTGCGGGATACTCATCTTTGCCGTTTGGGATAGTTACCGTATTGCCCTGGAGATGAATAAGATGTCCGTGCTGGCTGACCACGAGGATGCCCCACTGGTTCCAATGGTGATTGGATCAGGTGGATTGAATGCGTATGAAAAACGCAGTCCATGGGTTGCTCTTGCCTGGTCTGTTTTTGTTCCGGGAGCGGGACACCTGTATAGCATGGCACTTTTACCTGCTGTATTTCTCATGGTGGGGGGCGCTGTTATTATTTATTTTTCTCATCTCCTTCCCGCTGTACATTATACAATGCTGGGCCAATTCGCCCTGGCAAAGCAAGCGGTAGACTGGCAGTGGTTGCTTAATGTTCCTTCCTTCTATTGCTTCGCCATATATGATGCCTATGTCAAGACAGTGGAGTATAATAAAATATTTGATCGCGAACAAGCGCAGTTCATGAGAAATGAATACCAGAGCCCCCTGTTTCCTACAAGGGCATTGGAAACAGGGGGCTCTGGTAGGAATAATCAAATGATGAGGAGGTTGCATCATGTACGTGGTGGCTTCTTTTCACTTTAATCTGCATACTGAAATCGCTATCACCAAGGTGGAGCAGTTGGGAATAAAGAAAGACCAGATTTTAGCTATACCCCTGGAGAAGAGAGGGGAGACGCGCAACATCTTCGATACGATCCATCATGCCGATGGTATAAGTATGTTTGACGGAGGAGCCATCCTGGGTACCGCATGTATGGTCCTGGGAGTAATTTATGGCTTTGTCCTGGATTGGGGTCCGATAATATGGGGGCTGTTGGGATTAGGCGCAGGTTTTCTGGTAGGATTCCTGCTTGACCTTTTTTTTACGAAGACCAGGCATTCCCGAGAGAGACGAAATGAACAGGACGGAGAGCTATTTGTTTTGATACATTGTAATAAAGAACAGGTCGATAAGGTGGAAAAGGCGCTGTGGGATCATCTGGCTCTGGGGGTTTCCATCCTGCCAGCCGCAATAGAATAAAGCAAGCCTTCAAGACTTGAAAGCAAACAAAGAACCCATCTCTTCGGATGGGTTCTTCGTTTGGAGTATTCATGCAATTCTATTATGCGGCGGGGCTTAAAGTTTTGGCATAAACTTCATCCAATGCTTCCATCCAGGCCTTTACCCATGCCGGGGCTTGCAGGTAGCGTTCTCTGTCGGCTTTGTCGGCAACAAATACGTTACGATACAAAGGCTGGTCCTTTAAGCTTTTTTCATACTCTGCCATTTGGTTTCACCTCTCATTTAAGTAAAATACATAATGGCATCTCTTTTTTTAAACCTTCTTTTTCGGCGGGGCACCAAATCTGGTTTTCTACGATACCATTAATCCATTTCCCTTAAATGTTACTGCCATTATAGTAAGTAGGTGCATAAAAGTGAAGTAGGCACAAAAAGTATAGGTAGTATACAAAAGTATATATACCATCGTGAAATACGTATGCTATAATCTTTATAAGGTAATATTAATAAGTGATATTATCAACAAAATCATATGTACATAGATAATAGGGGGGTAAGATCATGGGCAGTCAAGATGAGAAGGTATATATTTCACCGATCGAGGCAGCTATCGACGTGATCGGCGGCAAGTGGAAGGCCCAGATATACTATGCCCTCTGGTATGGCCCCTTGAGGTTTTCGGAACTTTCACGTTCGCTGCCTAATATCACGCAGCGGATGTTGACCAACCAGCTGCGGGAATTGGAGAGTGACGGCATCATCGACCGCAAGGTCTATGAGCAGGTACCGCCGCGGGTAGAGTACTCCATCAGCGAGTACGGCAATACCA
>JBLMZJ010000107.1:0-4506 GCA_050258735.1 Deltaproteobacteria bacterium
GGTGTGTATGATGTCAAATCCGAATCTACGAAACAGATTGTGGAACGGATAAGATGTGCCGCCTGTTCTTCACCTCAGGAAGTATCTCGCTCGGCGGATATATTGTTAATTACGACATCTGATAGTGCTATTCAGAGCGTTGCGAATAGCCTGGCAGATGCAGCGGCTTTCTATGCTGACCAAATTGTGATTCATATGAGTGGGGCTCAATCGTCGGAGATCATCGACAGGGCCCGGGAGTTCGGCGCCCGGGTATTGTCAGTTCACCCGTTGCAGTCCTTTGCCAGTTTGGAGTGGGCCATAGAAGTGCTGCCCGGTTCCATATTCAGTATAGAAGGAGATAAAGAAGCTTACGGCACCGCAGTGGCTTTAGTAGAAGCACTGGGTGGCGAGTATTTCTTTATCGACCGCAAGGCCAAGCCCCTCTATCATGCAGGCGCCTGCGTAGTTTCCAACTACCTGGTGACTATCATTGATTTTGGGGTTAAGTTGCTGGAATCTACAGGTATCTCTCGTCAAATGGCTTTGAGAGCCTTGATGCCATTGATAAATGGAACCATCAAAAACATTGAAAACATTGGTATACCCAAGGCCTTGACCGGACCGGTCGCCCGGGGTGACCTGGCCACCGTAATAAAACACATGGACTGTATGGAAGAGATGGCTCCGGAATTATTGAAACTGTACGGGGCGCTGGGGGTCCATACCGCTCAGGTGGCTGTTGACAAAGGCACCATCGACCCGGCCAGCATGGAAGAGTTCCAAAAGACCTTTCTCCGTGAGCTGAAACGGGTGGTTACGGCAAGATAAGGCGGGTTTTCCCAGAGCTTGTAATCACGAGCAAAAAGGGGGGTTATCATGGCAAGGATAACAGTATCTGTTTTAAAGGACAAGAAGCATAATAATCAAAAAATCAGCATGCTGACAGCCTATGATTATTCTCTGGCCGCGATGGTCGAAGAAGCAGGCATAGATGTCATTCTGGTTGGTGATTCACTGGGCAACGTGACACTGGGATATGAGAACACCCTGGCGGTGACCATGGAAGATATGATCCATCATACCCGTGCGGTGGCCCGGGGAGCTAAGAACTCAATGGTGGTAGGGGATATGCCATTCCTCTCCTATCATGTATCGATCCAGGAAGCAGTGAGAAATGCCGGGCGTTTCATCCAGGAAGGCGGAGCCCAGGCAGTCAAACTGGAGGGTGGCCGTGAGCGGGTGGATACCATCAAGGCCATCATCGATGCGCAGATCCCGGTAATGGGGCATATCGGCCTCACCCCACAATCGGTGCATCAATTTGGCGGATTCAAGGTTCAGGGCAAGGATCTGGAGTCAGCCCGCAAGCTGATCAATGATGCTGATGCCCTGGAAAAGGCCGGATGTTTCGCCATCGTGCTGGAGGGGGTACCCAGTGAATTGGCCCGCCGCATTACCGAAGAAACAGCGATCCCGACCATCGGTATCGGTGCCGGGCCGCATTGTGATGGACAGGTACTGGTCATCAACGACATGTTGGGCATGTTCGGAGGCCATATACCTAAGTTCGTTAAGAAATTCGCCAACCTTCAGCCCCTCATCATGGATGGCCTGAAGGCTTATAAAGAAGAAGTTGAAGCAGGCACTTTCCCCGGACCGGAGCATTGCTACACTATAGCTGACGAGGTCCTGGAGAGGTTGTATTAGAGACATTTGAGGAAGATTTGATGCTGATATTTGAGACCGCCAGCGCCATGCAGGCCTGGTGTCAGGAGCAAAAGAAAGCAGGCCGGACCATCGGTCTGGTACCGACCATGGGTTATCTGCACCAGGGGCATCTGTCCCTGGTGCAGGAAGCCCGGCGGCAGTGTGACCGGGTAGTAGTCAGTATATTCGTAAACCCGATCCAGTTTGGTGCCGGGGAAGACCTGGATAAATATCCGCGGGATCTTTCCGGGGACTGTAAACTCCTGGAAGAGAATCAGGCCGACGCGGTTTTCGCCCCTTCGGTCAGAGACATGTATCCGGCAGGCTACTCCACATTCGTGGAGATGGCAGGGACAGTAACCAACCGTTTATGCGGTGCTTCCCGGCCGGGACATTTCAGAGGGGTGACCACGGTGGTCTCCAAGCTGTTTAACATCTGTGTGCCCGATAAAGCGTTTTTTGGGCAAAAGGATGCTCAGCAGGTGCTGGTCATCGAGAAGATGGTCCGGGAATTGAACTTCCCGCTCCAGATCGTTCGGGTACCCATCAAGCGGGAAGCGGACGGACTGGCAATGAGTTCCCGCAATGTCTACCTCAGCAGTGAGCAGAGGCAACAGGCTTTAGTGTTGAGCCAGGCCTTGCAGCAAGCCGGAGAGATCATAGGTGAGGGGGAACGTGACCCAGCCAAGGTCATTGCCGGTATGCAGGCAAAGATAGAGAGCGCTCCCGAAGCGCGTATAGACTATATTGAGATCTACCGGGCGGAGGACCTGGAGGATATCAAGCAAATTGAGGGCAAGGTTTTGATAGCCCTGGCTGTTAAATTCGGAAATACTAGATTGATCGACAATCTGTTGGTGGAGGTGTAAAAAGTGTTTCGTTACATGCTCAAGTCCAAGCTTCATCGCGCTGTGGTCACTGATGCCGATTTGAACTATGTAGGCAGCATTACCATCGATCGGGACCTGATGGATGCCGCTGATATGGTCGAAAACGAAAAGGTGACTATAGTCAACAACAACAACGGTGAACGCTTTGAAACCTACGTAATTGGGGGAGAGCGGGGTTCCAGGGTCATATGCTTGAACGGAGCAGCGGCACGGAAAGTGCAAAAGGGGGACGTGGTCATCATCCTGACCTATACCATTATGGATGATGCCGAGTGCAAGAATCACCAACCCCAGCTGGTCTACGTGAACGAGAAGAACGAAATCGTAAAGGTTTGCAAGGGGAGTTACAATAGTTAAATACGACGGCCCAACTGTGGAGAATATAGATGAATAGGGGGATCTGCCCCGATATATGTTGTGGACTATTCGACCGCGGTTTTTGGTCGGTCTTATAGTAAATGACCCCGCCTGGCGGGGTCGTGGACTCGTGTGCAAAAATGATTCCTGGAGGGGTATATGTCCCAGGAAATACTGGAATACATCAATGATAGGAAAAAAGAATTAAATGCCATGATCATGGCGCACTTCTACCAGCCACCGGAGATTCAGGACGTGGCTGATTTTGTTGGTGACTCACTGGAGCTGGCGCGGCAGGCTGCTCTGGCTGATGCCGATGTCATAGTCCTGTGCGGGGTCAGCTTCATGGGTGAGAGCGCCAAGATACTTAACCCGGGCAAGGCTGTGGTCCTGCCCGAGCCTTCGGCAGGCTGTCCCATGGCCGACATGGTGACCGGAGAGGACCTGCGGGCTAAAAAGGACCAATTTCCCGGTGCCGTAGTCGTATCCTATGTCAATACCTCGGCTGAGGTCAAGGCGGAGAGCGATATCTGTTGCACCTCATCCAATGCCATTGCCGTGGTCGATTCCATACCGGCCGACCGCCAGATACTCTTTGTACCTGACCGCAACCTGGGCTCGTATATAGCCAGGCAGACCGGCCGGAACATGATTTTGTGGGAAGGCTGCTGCCCCATCCACGACCAAGTCAGCCGTGAGCAGGTGGAGGAACAGAAGCAAGCGCATCCGGGAGTGCCGGTGGTAGTGCATCCGGAATGTCCGCCCGATGTTACCCTGATGGCGGATGCCGTGCTCTCAACTGCCGGGATAATAAAATACGTGGGTTCTCGGCCGGAAAGGGAGTTTATCATTGGAACCGAGGAAGGGCTGCTGCACAAGCTGCAGAAGACCTATCCCGACAAGAGATTCTACCTGGCCCGCAGCGATTTCCGCTGTCAGGATATGAAGGCCATCACCCTGCCAGTACTGGCGCGGGCAATGGAAAAGCTGGAACATCAGGTGGAAGTGCCGGAAGATATACGGTTAAAGGCTTATCAGGCCTTACAGCGAATGCTGGACATCAAGTGAGACGGGGACTTGACTTACTTTTATAAACATGAAAAGAAACACTGCTATAGAGTCAGAGGATAAAAATGATAATAACCAGATACATTGGACCAATCAGCCCGGATACACCGGTAATAAACACTGACTTCCTGATAGTTGGCGGTGGTATTGCCGGACTGTTTACTGCGCTTAAAGCGGTCGAATATGGCAAGGTAACTGTATTAGTAAAGAAGACTATCGAAAATTCCAATACCGGACTCGCCCAGGGGGGGATCGCTGCTGCAGTGCACGAAGCGGATTCTCCCTTTTTACATCTGGAAGATACCCTGGAGGCCGGAGCCGGGCTCTGTGATATAGAGGCGGTCGATGTCCTGGTGCGGGAGGGCCCGGACCGGGTGCGGGAACTCATCGATATCGGCGCCCAATTTGATATGAAGGATGGCAGTCCGTCGCTCACCCGGGAAGGCGCCCACAGTAAAGCCCGGATACTCCATGCTGCCGATGCTACCGGGGAGGCCATACG
>JBLMZJ010000108.1:0-19642 GCA_050258735.1 Deltaproteobacteria bacterium
TAGTCAGGCATTACTACCTTTTGTTTATCATCGCTTTTTGTACGAGCTTTCTTATTAGCATTTGCTGGCAATACTTGGTCCCTTCCTTCCCCAATGGTGTTGTGAATATTGATGCAACCCAGCTTGGACTACACATATAAGACAATGCGGCTACAGCTGCCCCAGGCAACTATAACCGCCACTCTATTGTATACTGATGTTTACAGGTTATTAACTTTTTTAGTTAGTTCCTCGACCTTTTTGGTCAGGTCGTCAATATAGTTGAAAGTAGGAATGTCCATATTTTCGAAGGCGTTGGTCACGGCTTCCTGAATCATCTTCTGCATTTGCTGCTGGTTCTTCTTGGCCTGTGCCATCAATTCCTCGACGAGTTTGTTATTCTCATCGCGGGCAATCTTGCGCTGATCCAGATACTTTCTTGCCATGTTCTCTATCTGTTCCTGGCTCCATGACAGGCTTCCCAGAGTTACCAGCCACATATCCCACATTTTTTCTGAAGATGCATCTGCCAGGGCGAAGGACTTAACAAAATTCTCCTTTGTGCTCATTCAACTCGCTCCTTTCAATTTTAAACAACATTTTTGCGGATGCTGATTGACCCATATCACCTCCTCTAATGATATAATCATATGCCATAATTGTACAATTGATAAATTACCTGGTAGGGGGGCGATATCTGTATAGTATTGAAGCAATAAGCACTTAATTCGTCTTCAGGTTAATTTATTTTATTGTAGCAAATAACGGATATTTTTGGTGTATAAAATTTAAATTTTTCTGAATAGTTTTAAATGTGTCAACAAATGTGAAAATGGGATGCCTAAGATGTGCCTTTAGAATGTACCTTCGATCAGTTCTTGGCATTGATTGGAATCGAACTCATCCTCAGCAGTAGCAATAAGGAAGTTCATTCCTGATAAGACATGTTTTTCTCCTACGTTTACGTTATCAAACATTCCGAAAGAGCGCAAGGTAAAAAAAGCGGCCCTTTCCCCGAAGAGGATAATATAACGGGGGCGAAATATCTCGATCTCTTCGAGCAGGAACGGCAAACAGGCAAGTATCTCGTCATTTGACGGTTTGACCGGTATCCCTTCACATGGCTTACCGCTGAGCAGACAATTATTGTCCCGGTCCAGGCAACCAGCATCGCCAAAACAACTGATATTGTTGCGAATAGCACAGGCCTTGGGCTGACAGCGCACCACATAATTATGATAAACATTGTCGACCCTGAATTGACTTTTGATCAGGTTTCTTAACTCAACCAGATTAGCCAGTTCACGCGTAAAGGTACTCTCACACTCAAAAACCATGAGGACATCAGGATCCAGTTCCCCTTTGCCCATAGAAGGTCGTCTTACACACTGCAACAGAGAATCACAGCGTCTGCAGTGGGCTATCCTGTCCTCCATCTCAATAACCTGGCGAATGTTTTGGTCACGGTTGCCGCTGGCCACAATCTCCCCCCCTGGAACTCGCACTTCCTACTCCCCGGATTCCAAGGTCAGCAAAACATTCCCAGCAGCTGTACAAACGGAACACGGTATATCTATATCGAGTATTTGCGGTTAACGAGTTTAAGCGTGTTTGAGCCCGGGTATCTCCCCGGGAAATTATTTGGATTCCAATTTGTAAAGATATTCGCGGGTCCTGCTGTTGACTCCCCAGGTTGCATCTGCGAGTTTTGTGGAGACGTAGCTGCGCATGTTGTCATCTATTTCAGGATCCTCTTTGTCGAAGAGAACATAAAAGACCCTCAAGATGTCATTCATGTTCATCATCATTCTCTCGGTAGGTACGTTCTTTACAACAGACTTCTTGTTGCCATAAAAATATACTAATCGTTTGAGCACCCAGGCTATCTCTACATTGGACCACATTTTCTTGTTGATTATCTCATCCAGGAGCTGATCAGGCCCCATTGCATTCTCTTTATTCTCTATTTCTACCCACTCCGGACTTCCGAATACAGTCTTGGGCAAAAAAAGTGCACTTACATCTACTTCATCCATAATTTATCCTCCTGATTCTATTCGTTGATAATGCGGGTCGCAGATATATAATACCCGCCCCAGTAAGAATCAGTCAATGAGGAATAAATTACACCTCCGCTACGGGGTGAGCTGGAATGAATAAACCGTCCATCCCCGCAGTAAATACCTACATGGTTGATTCCTCCGCCACCACAGCTAAAGAAGACCAGATCTCCTGCCTGCAGATCCTCACGGGCTACTGGTTGTCCGAGACCGCTCTGTGCTGCCGCATTGTGTGGCAGGCTATATCCCGCATCTGCGTATATGTAACGAGTAAACCCTGAACAATCGAAACCACCCGGTCCAGTACCGCCATAAGCATAGGGAGTACCTATAAACTGGGCAGCATTTTGCACGATAGATGCCCCCCGTTCACTGGGAACAGAACCGCGGGATACCGGTTGACGGTTGATGGCCTCCCCACTTACGAGGAGCTTCTGTCCGATCGACAGGTTTTCTGTGCAATTATTCAATGCCTTCAACTCTGTGACGGTCATACCATGCAGGGTGGCAATTTTCCACAGGGAATCCCCGGCCTGGACATAGTATACTTCCTGTTTGCCGGATCCAGTATAACCGGCCGGCGATCTATTGATATTCTGATTATTAGAGTTATTGCTGGAATTGGAAGAAGGAATAATTAGCTTGTCCCCGATTTGCAATGCACTTTTTTGAAGATCATTGGCAGATTTAATAGTCTCTACAGAAGTGTTAAATTTGTTAGCAATATTCCAGAGGTTATCACCGGCTTTTACCGTGTAATTGACATTAGCGGCTTCAGCACCGGAAACATCAAGCAGATTTATCATCAACACCGCAAATAATACAAGTAGACTTCTCCTCATTCTTTCCCTACCCTTCGTAAAATGAAACCTGTAATTGGTTTCTATTCTACAAGGATAAGATTTTTCCTGCTAAAAACTTAAAAAAATTATGATTATTGTTGGTTTTTTAACATTTTTTGCTTTATCATAATGAAAAATTTGTCGTCTAAACCGCAGGCACCCAGTGCAGAATGATTCTCCATAGAGTCAAATCCGTGGAAATCAGACCCTCCAGTAATTATCAACTTATATTGCTCAGCTATTTTTTTGTAATATGCGACTTGTTTTTCATCGTGTTCGGGGTAGAAAACCTCAATGCCATCTATCCCCAGAGCAATGATCCCTGCAACTGTCCTTTCATCCTTAACTAGTCCGGGGTGTGCCAGAACCGCGGTCCCCCCCGCCTGGTGAATAAGAGCTATCGCCTCTGCCGGCGGAAATTTATAGCGTGGTACATAAGCCGGGCGCCCCTGACCAATATACTTGTCAAAAGCCTCTTTTACACTTTCTACATAACTTCTGTCTTTCAAGGCCATAGCAATATGCGGCCTTCCTATCAGATCCCCTCTGGCTCGTTGCTCTACTTCTTCCACGGTTATCATCATGCCCAATGCCGCCAGTTTTTGTATCATCCCCAGGGCCCGCTCCCGGCGAAACCCCTTTATCTCTTCCAAACGCCCGCGAAGAGTCTGGTTTCTTACATCGATATAATAGCCCAGGATATGGATCTCACCTATTTCAACATCGGTATTTATCTCGACGCCTGGAATAAAATCAAGATCGATCTGATTTGAACTCATATATTCTGCGGCTGTTTCCAGCCCGTTCATAGTATCATGGTCAGTGATAGCGATCCCGGTCAACCCAAGTTCTTTGGCCAGGTCGATCACTTCAGCAGGAGTCAATAGTCCATCTGAAGCTGTGGTATGAACATGTAAATCATACATTCAATACTGTCCCCTTGCTCATAAAATAGCCTTAATGAGCCGGCAGGCATTTCCACCGAGGATCATCTCCTGCTCCGCAGCTGAAAAGCCACGTCCTGCCAGAAGAGATCCCCATTCATTATATCCTTCGACACCTGGCATGACCAGCGTGGTTGCCCCGTCAAAATCCGACCCCAGAGCCAGATGCCGCACTCCAATGGTCTCAGCAATATATACCATGTGATCCAAAAGATCGTTGATGTCTGCTGCTTCTTTTCTGACAAAATCGCTCACCATGGTCGCGCCAATGATACCGTCTTTGCGGGCAACCGTTTTAATTTGATCGTCTGAAAGATTACGGGGAAAATCGCACAGCTTCCGTACATTGGCATGGCTTACCATCACCGGTCTACTGTAAATCTCAGCCGCTTCATAAAAAGAAGCCGGGGCAACATGAGCTAGATCAAGCACCATAGCAAGGCGATCCATCTCCTGTACCATTTTTCGGCCCAATCTACTCAGGCCTGCCCCGGGATCCCCTTCCAATACTCCATCAGCAATATTGTTGCGATGATTCCAGGTTAGACCCAGGCTTCTCAGTCCCAGTCGATACATAAGCCTCAGCAACTCCAGTTCGCCACCCAGAGCATCTGCCCCTTCCAGGTGTAGTAAGCAGCCAATCTTATCATTATTTCCTGGCACTCGCAAATCATCGTAGCTGGAAACCAGGTATGCTAGGTCAGGGTTTACTGCAATCTGCTCATGGAAATAATCTACCTGCTTAAGTACCTGCCGGAGCATATTGCTTCCCTCGGCGGGAGAAACGAAAAGCGCGAATACTTGCAAGCGGATTCCCGCCTGAATGGCACGCTCCAAATCAAAGTGCCCGGAATTTTGCAGCAATGTTTCTCTCGATTGGAATATGGCCGAAATGGTATCGCAATGCAGATCTGCGGTAAACATCAAACAACCTCCCTGGTATTACTTTGCTGATATAAATCAAAACTTGCCTCTGATTGCTTCCTTGACAAGTTAAACCTGCTTATGAAAGCAGGTTTCAGACCATCAAAAAAGACGAATCTCATCGTTAATTCGCAATTCCCCGCTCAATCAACGTACTTTAAGTACGCCTCATTCGCGGGGATTGCTTGTGCCTCAGTTTTGTGATTCTGCGAACGGGGTCACCGAAGACTGAATGTTTCCCGAATACTGAGGCGGCATATCACTATTACCTCAAATGTAAGCTCTTCTTTTCTAGTTACCTTCGCCATTTTTGCTCGGTCTGCATACTTCTTTGACAAGCAGAAACCTGCTTATGAAAGCAGGTTTTCTTGTATGTATCTCTTTTTATCTATCTCTTTTTATCTATCTCTTTAGCGTGGTTCGATGATGAGTTTTATAGCAGTCCGTTCCTCACCATCGATTCTTATATCTGTAAAGGCAGGTATGCAGATAAGGTCCATTCCACTGGGAGCAACAAACCCCCGTGCGATCGCAATAGCCTTGATAGCCTGATTAATAGCACCTGCACCGATAGCCTGGATTTCGGCAGCACCCTTTTCTCTTAAAACCCCTGCAAGTGCTCCTGCTACTGAGTTTGGGCTGGATTTTGCTGAAACCTTTAATACCTCCATTATTAAAACCCCCTCAAAATAAATAAACAAATAAATGGACTGCTCTCCTAAAATGTATATTCTAAGTCAATCTAGTAATTCCTGCTTTTAAAACAGAAATAATGGATATTTTTTCATATTAAGTATTATAAATGCTGAGTCAACCTTTGGATACCGGTTGCTTTCCCGGTGTTATCATCAAGATTGAGCACCACTGCCTGGAACTGCAGTGGTCCCTTGGCTACTTCCAAACGCACCGGACGCTGATAAACAATCTTTTGAATGACCATCTCCTTTTCCATACCCAGAATAGAATCTGCAGGTCCTGTCATACCCAAATCAGTGATGTAGGCAGTACCGCCTCCGAGTATTCTTTCATCTGAGGTCTGAACATGGGTATGGGTCCCCAGAACTGCCGAGACCCGTCCATCCAGATAATGGGCAAAAGCTATTTTTTCAGAGGTCGCTTCTGCATGGAAATCAACCAGTATAATATCTGCTTTGTCCTTGATCTCTTGGAGCACTTCGTCCAAGGCTCGAAAAGGACAATCCAGCGGTGACATAAAAACTCGTCCCATTGCATTTATAACAGCTACTTTTTGATTGATACCTGCGGTAAAGATATGGTAACCCTGCCCTGGGCAGTGAGGTGGATAGTTGATCGGTCTTATCAAGCGTACTTCATCATCAATAAAATTAAATATATCTTTATTATCCCACACATGGTTCCCCATGGTAAGAACATCAATTTCCATATTTAAAAGTTCTTCCATCACATCACGGTTAATGCCCCGTCCGCCAGCAGCATTTTCGGCATTTGCAACCGTGAATGATATTTCATATTCTTTGATTATTGATGGCAAAATCTCTTTGACCGCTCTCCGGCCAGGTTTTCCGACAATGTCTCCAATGAAAATTATATTCAAATTTTGTCCCCTTTAATGGTTATTTGATTTTGAGTACTCCTATTTTACCATTATTTATTTGTAAAACAAAAAGAAAAGAGAGTTCACAAAGCGAACTCTCTTGGAATTTCGTATAGAATGACTATTTAGCATATTCAATTGAACGGGTCTCCCTTATCACCATGACCTTTATCTGACCCGGATAATCCAGTTCTTCCTCTACCTTATGAGCTATGTTCTTGGCAAGATTTATCGATTGCAGATCATCGATCTCTTCAGGCTTTACGATAATCCTGATCTCACGACCAGCCTGAATAGCAAAGGATCTATCGACACCAGAGAAAGAATCAGCCAGACCTTCAAGCTTCTCCAGACGTTTGATGTAAGTCTCCAACGTTTCTCTGCGAGCACCTGGACGGGAAGCAGAAATGGCATCCGCCGCCTGAACCAGAACGGATTCGATGTTTTCCGGTTCAACATCACCATGGTGAGCAGCGATAGCATTGATCACCTCTTTGCTCTCGCGATGTTTGCGGGCGAGTTCCACTCCTATTTCGATATGGGGACCACTCACCTCGTGGTCCACTGCCTTACCGATATCATGCAGCAAGCCGCCGCGTTTGGCGAGAGTAATATCGACACCCAGTTCAGCAGCCATAACACCAGCCAGATGGGACACCTCTATAGAGTGTTTGAGTACGTTCTGACCATAACTGGTGCGGTACTTCAGACGCCCCAGCAGCCTGATCAGTTCGGGATGCAAGCCATGGACCCCAGCCTCGAAAGCGGCAGCTTCTCCAACCTCACGGATCTCCTGGTCTAGCTCCTTCTGCGCCTTTTCCACCATCTCTTCGATTCGAGCCGGGTGTATGCGCCCATCAGAAACCAGATTATCCAGAGCCTTGCGCGCAATCTCCCTGCGGATAGGATCAAAGGAAGACAGGATTACTGCCTCAGGAGTGTCGTCAATAATCAAATCTACTCCGGTTAGAGTCTCAAAGGTGCGGATATTACGTCCCTCACGGCCAATTATCCGACCTTTCATTTCATCATTGGGGAGCGCTACCACTGATACCGTAGTCTCCGATACCACATCAGCAGCACACTTTTGGATCGCTAAAGTGACTATGTTCTTGGCTCTCTTACCGGCTTCTTCTTTTGCTTCAGCTTCTACGGTTTTGATAAGACTCGCAGTCTCACGGCGAATCTGTTGCTCAACATTACTTAAGAGCAGTTCCTTGGCATCTTCAGAACTCAAACCCGACAACCGTTCGAGTTCTTTCAACTGCTGAGTCAAAACCAATTGCAGGTCCTGACCAGTCTTCTCGATCTCCTTTTCCTTATCCTGTAGTGCCTGTTCCTTTTTCTCTATATTTTCGGTCTTCTTATCCAGAACCTCTTCTTTTTGCAGAATACGTCTTTCTATACGATCCAATTCGCGCCGGCGTTCACGCATATCTTTCTCCGCGTCCTGCCGATTACGATGGATCTCATCCTTGGCCTCCAGCAAAATCTCTTTCTTTTTTGCCTCGGCTTCCTTGGATGCTTCGTCTACTACTCGTGCAGCTTCAGCTTCAGCAACACCAAGCTTGCTTTCAGCAATAAAGCGCCGGGCATAATATCCTGCAACTAAACCAACTGCAAGCGCAATTATGCATGCAATTAAAACCCATAAATAACCTATTTCGTTCACCTCCTCAAAAAAAATAAAAATAATAAAAACCATTAATCCAAATAAAAAACCGAGTCAAAAAACCCGGTTCATGAAGTATATTCTTTGTTTTACCATACGTTATTGTATAATGACCCCTTTTTCTAAGTAGATCCTGGCCTTTATACAGCCGGCGCTGCCGGTCACAACGCTGAACCCGTTCTATTCTATAAACAACCATTGTATCAGCATCTAAAAAAGCCTGATGACTAATACAAGCCCCATCGCAAGTATCCAGGGAACAATCTATATAAAATAAACAGCAGTTCATAGGGCAAAATTAAAGAATATATCTTCAATCCAGATTCCTATATTGATTCTAGTAATTTTGCCCTTTAGTGTCAAGCTTCGTCCGGGCTGTCAAAACCGGAATTCATTCTATTAGGTAATGCCTCTTTTATACGGGATTCCAGGCTGTTGAAAAAGTCGGGGTTGTTTCTTATATATTCTTTGGCATTCTCTCGGCCCTGTCCCAGTCTCTCTCCCTCATGAGAGTACCACGAACCACTCTTTTGTATGATTTCCATAGAAGTCGCCATATCAAGTATGTCGCCTTCTCGGGAGATGCCATGTCCATACATGAGATCAAACTCGGCAACCTTGAAAGGAGGTGCCACTTTGTTTTTGACCACTCGGGCGACTGTCCGGTTACCGATGAGTTCTGTCCCCTGCTTGATGGCCTCGCTCTTTTTCACTTCGATACGCACAGAAGAATAGAATTTCAGCGCTCGTCCTCCAGTAGTTGTTTCGGGATTCCCATACATGACCCCGATCTTTTCCCGTATCTGATTGATAAAGATAACACAACAACGCGACTTGCTGATATGAGCGGTAAGTTTTCGCATGGCCTGCGACATTAGCCTGGCCTGCAGTCCGACATGGGAATCACCCATCTCTCCATCCAACTCCGCCCGGGGGACCAGGGCCGCAACTGAGTCAATAACTACAATATCTATAGCCCCGCTGCGAACCAGGGCTTCACATATCTCCAGGGCCTGTTCCCCCGAGTCAGGTTGAGAGACCAGAAGATCATTTATGTTTACGCCCAATTTTCTGGCGTAGAGTGGATCCAGCGCATGCTCGGCATCAATAAAAGCGGCCATGCCACCCTCTCTCTGGGCCTGGGCCACTGCATGCAGGGCGACCGTTGTCTTACCAGAAGATTCCGGGCCAAATATCTCGATAATCCTGCCGCGGGGCAATCCACCGGCACCCAATGCCATATCCAGCGATATACACCCGGTAGGAATTACGTCTACATTCATAGCAGCGGCTTCGCCCAGCCGCATGATCGATCCGCGTCCAAACTGTTTCTCAATGGTTTTGATAGTGTTATTCAAGGCCTCCATCTTGCCGCTGTTCACCTGATTATTATCCATGGGCCCCCTCCTCAAACATTTGTTCGCTTTTGATTATAATCCTCTTATTATTCCTCTGTCAACAAACTTCGAATTAATATAAAAGAGATTAATAAATTACCACAGATAGACACAGATGCCTTCGGCAGCACAGATTAACACAGATAAATTCTAGGCAAATTATAAAAATTTAGTGCCTAGTACTATCTCGACTTGATAAAGCTAAAATATCTTATAGAACAAGACTCCATGTCTAGATTCAAAAAGATCCGTGTGTATCCGTGCTTAAATCAGTGTTTTACCCCTTGGCCAAAAATCTTTTCACCAACGTATATTTAAACGCAGATTACTAATGATACCTTTCACGGATATAATCTGTGTTCATCTGTGCCAAATCTGTGTTCATCTGTGGTAATTCCTTTTCCCCGGTTAACCCTTAATTAGCCGGCGACGGAGGATATCCAGGGCAGTGCGGGCGGAGAGCATACGGATCCCGTCGCGCCCGCCCACGAAACGCATCTCCTTGACCAGGCAATCTTTAGCGTCAGCTAAAGCGATATAGACCAGACCAACCGGTTTTCTTTCGGTTCCTCCATCCGGGCCGGCAATGCCGGTTATGCCGATTCCGTAATCTACTCCCGCCCGGTCTCTTATACCCATTGCCATCTCCCGGGCAGTCTCCGGGCTGACTGCACCGTACTGCGCCAGTGTTGCTTCCTTTACCCCCAGAAACAGCATTTTTGCTTCATTACTATATGACGTAACCGAACCCCAGAAATAATTAGAACTTCCCGCTAAATCGGTGATCATCTTGGCAAGCAACCCGCCGGTGCACGATTCAGCCAAAGCCAACTTCCGGTCGTTTTCCTGCAAAAGATTTGCCACTACGGAGACCAGCGTATCTTCGTCATATCCAAAAACGCTTTCTCCAATTTTAGTGTTTATCCGGGCAGTCAACTCATCAAGTATGACCTTGCTGCCCTCTTCGTCGGCCCCTTCCGCCGTCACCTTGATATGCACCTCACCATCCTTGGCCAGGAGCGCCAGGCTGCAGCCGTGGGGATCATCGATCACTTCGGCCAGCATTTCATCTACTTGCGACTCACCAGGACCAAGCACCTTGATAGTCCTCATATACGCTCTCCTGCACTCTGAGCCGAAATCTCTCACCAGCAGCGGAAGCGCCTCATTGACAAACATCGGCTTCATTTCCCGGGGAGGACCAGGCAGAAGAATAATGATCTTACCGTTCTTATTCAAATACATCCCGGGAGCACTGCCCAGGTCATTTCTCAGGATATTGGCTTCTCGAGGAAACATAGCCTGTTTGAGGTTTATTTCCGGCATCTTGCGCTTACGGCGAGCAAAATACTCCTTCAACCGTTCGACTTCTTCCTCGATCATCTCCATGGTACAATCCATAACCTCACAGGCAATGGTCTTGGTCAGGTCGTCCAGAGTCGGTCCCAATCCCCCACTCGATATAATCACATCGGCAGATTCCAATCCCAACCTGAAAGCCCGCCGGATATTTTCTTCATTGTCACCGACCACACTCTTGGCTATCACACGGATGCCGTTCTCGAAGAGCCGCTCTGATATAAAAACCGAATTGGTATCCATAGTAGTGCCGAGCAAGAGTTCCGTGCCGGTCGACACGATATAAGCCTTTTTCATTTGTTGTCATCTCCTTAACCTTGGTATCTTACCTTATTATAGACATATATCATTCATGATATTGGGTCTTATAGATTTTTACAGCAAAAAAGCACGGCAAAAATTTTACCGTGCTTTTAAGAATTTAGTATTTAGTGTAGATTGGCCCCTGAAAACAGTTCCTGAAACCGTTCACGTTCCATGGACTCTTCTTCCAATATAGCTTCAGTGACCGAATAAAGGATATCGGTATTAGAGTTCAACAGATCGCGGGTCTGCTCTTCAGAAGCGAAAAGAATCTGCTGACATTCTTCGAACAGTAATCGTTCAGGGATATGCTCGCCCTTAACGATCCCCAGCCCGGAAAGCCCGGCCTCAACGATCTGACGAGCCGTCTGCCAAGCTTGATCAAAGTCACTGGAAGCTCCGGTGCTGCGGTTGCCGAACCGTATTTCTTCCGCGACGGCTCCGCCCAGCATCACCATGATCTGGCGCTCCAGTTCCTCACGGGTATAAAGATATTGATCATCCTGAGGAGACTTGCGCATAAATCCCAGGGCGCGTCCTCGTGGTACAATAGTTAAGGAAGAAACCGATCCTGCATAAAGCATTTCACTGACGATAGCGTGTCCGCTCTCATGTACCGCTACCCTTTTTATCTCCTCAACTGAGGGTTTCCGTTCAAGTTTTTCACCCAAAATGACTTTATTGATAGCCTCTGAAAAATGACGGTTCTCTATGGTTGCGGCATCTTCCCGAAGAGCCAGGATAGCAGCTTCGTTGGCCAGGCTCTCCAGATGAGCACCGGAAAAACCGAAGGTGGCCTGGGCTATCTCGTCCAGTACCTCAGGATTCGCTACCGGTTTATTGCGGGTATGGATACCCAGGATCTGACGTCTCCCGGTACGATCCGGCAAACCGACCTGAACCTGGCGATCAAAGCGTCCCGGGCGTACCAATGCCGGGTCCAGCATATCGGCCCGGTTGGTGGCAGCAATGACCAGGATCCGGGGATCGTGGTTGCCTTCTATTCCGTCCATCTCCACCAGAAGCTGATTAAGGGTCTGGTCATACTCCATATGACTGTTATGTGTTCCGCGCTTGGCTCCCAGCACTTCTAATTCATCGATAAAGATAATGGCGCTTTTAGCCTTCTGACCGGAAGCTTTCTTGCGTGCATCACGGAATAGCTGACGTACCCGCTTTGCACCTACGCCGGCATACATCTCCACGAATTCACTGCCTGATGCTGACAGGAAGATAGAACTTGTCAGGGTGGCCGCTGCACGAGCCAGCAAAGTCTTTCCTGTTCCTGGCGGGCCGACCAGCAATATCCCCTTTAACGGCCTGATCCCCATTTGTCCGATCTCTTCGGCCTTGACGATAAACTGCAATGCTTCCTTCAATTCCTGGATGGCGGTCTGCTGCCCACCGATATCGGCGAAGCTTATTCCCGCACCCACCTTGACACTTTCTCCACCCTGCATGAATTTGATGCCGCCCTGGCTCTGGGCAAACAGATAGAATGCTACGGCCAGTGCCACCAGAAGCAGCACCGGAGTTACGTTCAATCCGATTATTGCCATGAATATTATCATAGCCAGGCCTGATCCGGCTGCTATCTCTTTCATCTGGATACCCCTTTGCGAAAATGTGTTGGTATTATGCCTCCACCTGCATCAACTGTTTGCCATCGTTCCTGTCGATAACCTGGTACAAATAATAATCCCCATCCTCCATCTGCAGATAAAGCCTATCATTATCAATGTAGATTTGATAATCAATGTTCTTGCTTCGCAGATACTGATCCAGCTCACGCTGCAGTGAAACAAAGGTACTGTTCGCGGCAGCCTCGTAAACGGCCGGCTGTAAATAGTCGAAGGCCTTCTGCAACTCCGTGTTGCGCTTATCAACTATGACTATCCGGTATTTACCGCTGGCTATATCCTTACCGATATATCCACTGACTTTTGTCCAGGTCTCCTGCAGATTATCCACCTTGCCCGGATCTACTGATATCACCGTTACCTTGCCTTGCTTCTCAAACTGTACCGGTCCGCCGCAAAGGGCAGCCAGGCCGCTTTTCGTATTGCGTGCAACCAGTTCATTATTGATGTAATAGCCCCCCAGGAATAAACCTAATGAAACCAAAAGGGCAACGGCAAAGACGGCTATCCGAAAATCATGGTTTTTCACCGAGTTACCCCCCTTTTCCCAATAAATTATAGCACAGCTCGCCCATCCAAACTGCGCTTAAAATCTGGTAAATAGGGCTTTTTAACCTTTCATAATAAAAGGGCTGCCATCTAAGATGACAGCCCGCAGCTTGTCAAAGAAGTCTGCAGACCGAACAAAAAGCGTGAAGGTAAGCTACGAAAGACATTCTTTCAGTTGAGGTAAGAATGATGAGCCACCTTAATAGTCCGGATTTAGTAGGTCTTCGGTGACCCCATTTTCAGGAACCTCAATCTGAGGCGCGAGTAAGCTTCGCGATTGAGACGTACAAGGGGTACGTTGATTGAGCAAAGCTTGCGATGAAACGATAAGGTTGAGGTTCTCCTAATGGGATCAACGAAGATCCGTTAAAAACCAAAGGTTAGGGTGTCTATTGACCCTAACCTCAACGGTAATATTTGTTTACGAACTGGATTCACGTTTTTTGACGGTCTGAAGGCTACCATCTAAGATGGCAGCCCATACATTTTTTTGTTTAATAGCTGCTATTTTTCATCCAGGGCCTTGTAGCGATAAAAGTACTCCGCTCCTGACATCAGGGTGATCACGACAGCTATATACATAGCCCAATCACCCAGAGGGATCCTGGTATAAGCCAGGTAATATTTCTGTAATATCACCAGCAGAACTGCGATGACTTGGGTAATGGTCTTCAGCTTGCCCCAGATGCTTGCAGGAATGATGATTCCCTCTTCCGCCTTCACTGCACGCAGACCGGAGACCGCAAATTCCCGTCCAATAATAACAATAGCGATCCACCCCGCCATCTGGTGGAGTTCCACCAGGCTGATCAGTGCGGCAGTGATCAACAGCTTGTCGGCCAGCGGATCTAGGATTATGCCCAGTTTGGTGATCTGTCGCCAGCGCCGCGCCAGGTACCCGTCCAGGCTATCGGTAAGAGCGGCGAGGATAAAGATAAACGCAGCCAGATAGGTACTCACCGGTTCGTCTGCAATTTTAAGCACTAAAAATATAACAAACAGCGGTATCAATATGATACGCATGATAGTCAACTTATTAGGCAGATTCATATATTGCCTCTCCAATCAAATCCGTATTTCTTACTGCTTTCAGATATACCGGGAAAAATTCACCCCTGGCCAGCTTGATGTCGCTCTTTATTAGGGTGAGACCATCCACTTCGGGGGCCTGGAACCACGTCCTGCCAACAAAAAGGTTCTTATCCAGCTGCGAAGAAATCAAAACCTTCTCCCTCTTGTCTAGGCGCGCGATGTTTTTGCTCCGGGTTATCCGGGCCTGCCTCAGCATGACCTGTTGCAGACGATCCTCTTTGATCTCTTCTTCAACCTGTCCCGGCATCCCGTAAGCTGCTGTGCCCTCCTCTCTAACATAGGCGAAAGACCCTAACCAGTCAAACTTTATCTCATCAATAAAGTCAAGCAGCTTTTGGAAATCATCCTCAGTCTCCCCGGGGAAACCGACCATTACCGTTGTTCTCAATACCAATGACCCAATGTTTGACCGCAGTTTGCTTATCAGGTCTCTTAGATACGACGAATCATGACCACGGTTCATTGCCTTGAGCAGGTGATCAGACGAATGCTGTACCGGGATATCCAGATAAGGGATCACCTTATCCAGTCCTTCTATAACACCAATAAGCTCATCTTTGATGTGCCGCGGATGCACATACATCAACCTGATCCATTCCAGACCGGGAACCTCGTTCAAGGCTGTCAGCAAATCAGTCAGGCCTGGTTGATCGTTCTCATCCTGCCCGTAAGCGGCAGTATCCTGCGCAATCAGCACCAGTTCTTTTATCCCGCTGTCAGCCAACTTGCGGGCCTCACGGCAGATATCAGAGAAAGGCCGAGATCTCAAATTGCCCCTGATTTCCGGAATAGTGCAATAGGCACACCGATTATTACACCCATCAGTGACCCTAAGATAGGCAGATCCGGGCGGTGTAGTCAGGATGCGTGCAGTACCGGCAGGGTACAAGGTGGGTGGCGCACTGGTTAACAACATTCTTTGTCCGGATTCGAGCTGCCCCAGCACCGCGGCAACCTCAGAAAAATAACCTATACCCAGTACAGCGTCCAGTTCCGGCAGTTCAGAGTACAGCTCATTCCCGTAACGCTGGCATAAACAACCGGTGGCAACTAAATATTTAAGGCCACCGGTCTCTTTGTAGCGGGCAGTTTCGAGAATAGTATCGATCGCCTCTTCTTTGGCGCTCTGGATAAAACCACAAGTATTGATAATGATAGCATCCGCTTTTTCTAAAGAATTCACTATCTTATGACCTTCGCGCTTTACCGAACCCATCATGGTCTCGGTATCTACACGATTCTTGGCACAGCCCAGACTGATAAAACCAATGTTCACTTTGCTCTTGCTCCCTAATTATATGACAAAGACCTAGAGCGTAAATTCCTTTTCGGTTACCTCTCCCTTGGCACCCAAAGGCTTGAGCTCTTTTCCGTTAAGGGTAAGTTTCAACCCTCCGGCATTCCCTGCCTTAATATATATTTTCTCTTTTCCCTCGTATTCCAGCTTCTCTCCGGCCGGAATGATCTTCTCCAATTGTTTCTCACCATCTACCGCGACCAGCAGCCAACACGGTTCCTGGGCATCTATTGCCAACTTCAGGCTTTTAACTTTAACTGTTGGTGCCGGAGTTGGTGTTTTGACCGGATTATTCTGCTGCTGTGTCTGCCGGGGAACTTGTTTCTGTTCAGTATCCTTGATGTTATTGGTTATAAGCGGCACGAGGTAAGAGCCCAGCCATATGACCACGATCAAAAAAGCTACACCCGCCATGATATGTTTAGGGCTGTAGCGGCGCTCTTCCTGCTCATAAGGCCGGGTCGGTATGGGCTGATCCAACTCCTCTTCGGGCTCATTGACATAGGCCAGACGCTGAAATTCCTCAACCAGCAATTGCTCGTCAAGACCAAGGAACTTGCCGTATTTCTTTACAAAACCGGTAGCATAGACCTTGGGGGGAAGAACACTGAAATTGTCCTTTTCCAAAGCATCGAGGTAGAATCGCCTGATCTTGGTTTCTTCTTCGACCTGCTCAAGAGTGAAACCCTGTCTTTCCCGCTCGGCCTGTAACCATTCACCAAATCCCATTAATTAATACCCCCAAACCTCACCCAAAGACTCAAATGGATATCTATCTATTCGCTGCCAGAAGCAGCACCAATCCCTATACGTAACGCCTGCCTCAAAGGATAAGAACAGGACAGGCCATAAAGAACTCCTGCCAGGAGATATGGAAGTCTCTCGTTTATATCGAAACTCTGATTGGGCATCAGTGGGAAATCAGATTCGCCTGTTTCATTCAAACAGAAAACTCTGCTGCGGCCATCGGTAAAAACCAGGTTTTGATTTCTCTTCTTGACCAGGCTAAGTGCCTGGTCGGCATAATGATCGATTTCTGATGGATGCCTGACTCCTAATACAGCGAGAGAATACTGTCCGATGTAGGACGGGATCCTCGCCGGGTAATCCATGAATTTTAAGGTACAGTAATTTGGCATCCTCTCTTCATCGCGGCCGGCAGTAAGATTGATGATATCTTCCTGCATCTCCGGCTGTACTACCAGCCACTCGCAGTTCAAGGCCACCCATTCCCGCTGGTTGATGGCCTGGTAATAGTCATCCCGGCCAAAAGCTTCCTGGAACCTCACCTCGCCATTTACCATTATCTTACGGGCACTGCGCCGTCCGGAATGTCTGAAAATCGTGGAAGTGTCTATTGATTTCTCCTGATATCTTCCTAAAAGAACGTTTCCGACATCATCATTGCCAATCACTGATATCACTTTAACATTAAGTCCAAAATTAGCCAAGGCTCTACTTAATTCGACGCCAAATCCACCATAAAATTGATCGATACAGGTGTTGTTTTCCTGATTACTAACTTCGATACCCATATAACTCTCACCGACTACTACTACGGAGACCTGTTCATTGATAACATAACCCTTGCCTAATATAACACCTTTTTTCATCAAATTCGAGATGTGTACTGCAGCAGATGAGCGTGTTATACCAAATCGCTGAGCCAGTTCGTCCTGGGAGATCATGGGTTCTTTTTTCAGTACTTCAAATATTTCTTTTTCCCGTTCTGTCATTCTCATTCTTCTTAAACCCCATTATGAAAACTGTTCCGGGACTGGATCTTTTCCAGTTGGGCCCGGTCCAATAATACTTCACGTCTTTTATTATTATCCAGTTCAGATACGATGCCCCGCTCCTCCATTAGATCCACCAGGCGTGCTGCACGGGCATACCCTATCCTTAGGCGCCTTTGGAGCATAGAGACCGAGGCTTTGCCGGCATCGACAAAAATGTTGACAGCATCCCAGTAAAGATCGTCGCCCTCATCGTTCTCAGCCTGGGCCATTGAGAACTCCAATTCCTCCAAAGCCGGAGATTCTTCCGGAGCTATACTTTGACTCTTGATAAATTCTACGGTGTTTTCGATATCCTGATCGGATACATAGGCTCCCTGCACCCGCTGCGGTTTTGCCGCGCCTACCGGTAGGAACAACATGTCTCCCTTGCCCAGGAGCTTTTCCGCTCCACCGATATCCAATATGGTACGCGAATCTGCCTGCGATGATACGGCAAAGGCTATGCGCGACGGGATATTGGCCTTAATGATGCCGGTCACTACATCTACGGAGGGACGCTGGGTAGCCACAATAAGATGCATGCCGGCGGCCCGGGCCATCTGGGCCAAGCGGCAGATGGAATCCTCCACCTCTACCGGGGAGACCATCATCAGATCAGCCAACTCGTCAATGATAATTACGATATAGGGCAGTTTATCTTTCGCAGTCTGGTTGTACCTGGTGATATCCCGTACTCCCTTCTCAGCAAAGAGACGATATCTCTTCTCCATTTCATTGGCCATCCAGCGCAGGACCACCGAAGCCTTTTTAGAATCGGTCACCACGGGAGTCAAGAGATGAGGAATACCGTTATATACTGTGAGTTCAACCATTTTCGGATCGATAAATACCAGACGCAGTTCTTCCGGTGTCGCGTTGTAGAGTAGGCTCATGATGATGCAGTTCAAACAAACGCTCTTGCCCGAACCGGTCGAACCGGCAATGAGAAGATGGGGCATATCATTGAGCCTGGTAACCACCGTATTCCCAGTTATATCCTCGCCCAAAGCAATAGCCAGCGGGCTGTTCAAGCGGCTGAACGCTGGTGAAGAGAGCAGATTGCGCAATCCCACTGAAAGGATCTTATTATTGGGAACCTCGATACCTACCGCGGCCTTACCAGGTATGGGAGCCTCGATACGGATTCCCGCCGCAGCCAGATTCAACTGCAGATCATCGGTCAGAGCCAGGATCCGGCTGATCTTGACACCGGGCGCTGGAGTCAGTTCGTAACGGGTCACTGCCGGGCCACAGCTGACCTGGTTCACCTTCACCTGAATGCCGAAGCTGGTAAAGGTCTCCTCCAATACCGTTATGCTCTCCTTGATATTCTTCTTATCGATAGTACGTTCATTACTTGTGCTGCTAAGAAGATCCAGCGGCGGCTTCTGGTAAACCGGGGCATCGTCATTGTCAATGCGCACCAGTTTTAAGCTGGAGCGGCTTGGTTTCTTCACCTCATTCCCCTCGTCCCTGGGCTTTTCCATACCAACATCGCTGCTAAAAGTCTGGAAATCCAACTGTGGTTGATCGACTTGTGGTTCTATGATTAGTGGCGCTGGGGGTTTACGTACTACAGGCTCAGGCTGGGATCCAATCTCTTCTTCATACATGATTTCTGATAACCGGCTGCCCACCTTCCGGGCATGGCCCATAGCCTCTTTAGCCAGACGAAACAAGGATTTATCGACTACCAGCGAGATAGCTACCAGTACCCCAAGCAGTAATAAAATGACCATGCCCACGCCGCCGATCAACTTGGATATGGCAGTAGCCAGAGCACCGCCGATATATCCTCCGCCCATCCCTTTCATCCCGGCCTCCAGCGGAGTGATCTTACCGCCCGGGATGTGATACATACTCATATATATGAGGAAAGCCAGGGCCAGCAGGGTAATACCCCACATACGGGCTGACCAGTATTCTTTGCATACGCCGATATGGATCGACCAGGCCAGCATGACCAGGGGCACTGCAATTGCTGCCCGGCCAAACAACAAGCTTAGACCCTTCATGGTGGTCGAACCCAGCAAACCTATGAAACGAGTCTCATCCGGCGTACCCTGAAATCTGGTCAGACTTACATATACAAAAGCAGCCAACATCAGCAGGACCAGGGAGATTATTTCCATCCGGACCCTACGATTTGGCCTTGTCGTCAAGTCAGCCTGCGCCATAACCGGTGTAGCTTCCGTTCTTTTCCTGGACGCGGGCTGTACTTTTTTTTTCG